>JAZNNB010000022.1:0-3930 GCA_045580025.1 Clostridia bacterium | reverse complement strand
CGAGGGTGCTGGTTATGCAGGCGGAATTATGAGCGCTGCGATCGACGGAATAAAAATTGCGAAGCAAATACTACAAAATTAACATAAAGACAAAATACAAACCAGAAAGGCATTGAATAAAATTATGAAATTAGGTATAGTAGGTTTACCAAACGTAGGAAAAAGCACACTTTTTAATGCGATAACACAGGCGGGGGCAGAATCAGCGAACTACCCTTTTTGTACCATTGAGCCGAATGTAGGAACTGTTGCTGTTCCTGATGAGAGGCTTGACAGACTCAAAGAAATGTATGACCCTGACAAAGTTACACCTGCTGTTATTGAATTTGTTGATATTGCAGGGCTTGTAAAGGGCGCAAGTCGTGGTGAAGGTTTGGGAAATAAGTTTCTTTCAAATATTCGTGAGGTTGATGCTATTGTCCACGTGGTAAGAGCCTTTGATGATACAAACATTGTTCACGTTGAGGGAAATATTGACCCGATACGCGACATTGAAACAATAAATTTTGAGCTTATTTTATCTGACCTTGAAATCATTGCAAGACGAATTGACAGATTGAAAAAACAGCTTAAGGGTGGCGACAAAAAATATCAGGCAGAAGTTGATTTTCTCGAAGGGTTGACGGCTACCTTGGAAAAGGGAATAAGTGCCCGTGCTATTGATTTTACTGACGAAGAAAGAGAAATGCTCAAAGAGGTGTCCCTTCTTAGCCTTAAGCCAGTTATTTATGCGGCAAATGTGGCTGAGGATGATTACGCAAAGCCTATGGAGGAAAACCAGTATGTAGCCAAAATTCAGGAGTTTGCTGCGTCAGAAAAGTCAGAGGTTATGGTAGTTTCTGCAAGAATTGAAGAGGAAATTGCAGAACTTGATAAAGACGAAAAGGTTATGTTCCTTGAAGAGCTTGGTGCCAGTGAATCTGGGCTTGATAAGCTTATAAAGGCAAGCTACAAGCTCCTTGGGCTTATAAGCTACCTTACAGCAGGAAAGCCTGAGGTAAGAGCATGGACCATCACAAAAGGCACAAAAGCACCTCAGGCGGCAGGAAAAATTCATACCGATTTTGAACGTGGCTTTATTCGTGCAGAAGTTGTTGCATATCGTGACCTTATGGAAAACGGCAGTATGACTGCAGCAAAAGAAAAAGGCCTTGTGAGAAGTGAAGGCAAGGAATATACAGTAGAAGACGGAGACATAATACTTTTCAGGTTCAATGTATAAATAAATTTATATAAAAGGAGATGTAATTATGAACTTTTTAACAAATTTAAAGAAAGCGGCGGAAGATACAGGAAAAATCGTAGCCAAGAAAACAACAGAAATCATAAAGGTTTCAAAAACAAAGTATAACATTTATGATGCTAAAAATGACATAGAAAAGATTTATGCAGATATGGGCCGCGAGATTTATCTCGGTTATAAGGAAGATAAAAATGTGGCAGAATTTATTGAAGAAAAGTGTCAGGAAATTGATGCTTTGATTGAAAAGATGGAAAGTCTCAAGGATGAAATTACAAAATAACAAATGAAATCAGAGGAGGGATTTTTGTGCCTACTTTCAAAATAGCCATTGACGGTCCTGCAGGGGCTGGTAAAAGCACCATTGCAAAGGCTGCATCAAAGAAAATAGGATTTGTCTATATTGACACAGGTGCTATGTTCCGTGCGGTTGGGCTTGCGGCACTTCGCAGAAATATTGATATAAATGGTGATAGGGAAAGCGTCGAAGTTATGCTCGGTGAAATTGCCATTGATATCGCTTACGGTGAAAACGGGCAGGAAATCTTTCTTAATGGTGAAAACGTTTCAACAGAAATTCGTATGCCTGAGGTTTCTGTTGCAGCATCCGATATTTCAAAAATTCCGGCTGTGCGCAAAAAACTTTTGGAACTTCAACGCAGTATTGCTGAAAAAACAGACGTTATTATGGATGGACGTGATATAGGCACTGTTGTTCTTCCTGATGCTCAGCTCAAAATTTTCCTTACAGCATCGGTTGAAGAACGTGCTATGCGACGCTATAAAGAACTTATCGAAAAAGGCGTGGAATGTGATTTTGATGAGGTAAAAAAAGATATGGAATACAGAGATAAAAACGATTCCGAACGTGAAATTGCACCACTTAAACCTGCTGATGACGGCGTCATTGTGGATACAACAGGAAACACCTTGGAGGAGTCTGTTGATATAATCCTTAACCTTATCAATGAAAGAAGAGGGAAGTAATGTATAATTTTGTTTTATCAATAGTGAGAGACATATATCGCATATTGTTTAAAATTGAGATTGAGGGGCTTGAAAAAATCCCCAAAGACAAGAATTTTCTTGTTGTGCCAAACCATTTGAGTAACTTTGACCCACCCCTTGTTGCAGCTTTTTTACCCGTAAAGATGACGTATATGGCAAAGGCAAGTCTTTTCAAAGTTCCCATTGTTGCTCAGGTAATAAAAGCTTTTGGAGCGTTCCCTGTTAAGCGTAGCGGAAATGACATTTCGGCTGTAAAGACTGCAATAAAACTCTTAAAAAATGGCAACACTCTTGTTATTTTTCCTGAAGGTGCAAGGGTGAGAACACCTGGAACCTTGGGCAAGGGAAAACAAGGCGCTGCGATGATTGCGGCAAAAGCCGGAGTGGGATTTTTGCCTATTGGTATTGAAGCTACATATAAGTTCCGCAGCAGGGTAAAAATGACTGTGGGTGATTATATTGATTTTTCTGAGTATCACAATCAAAGACTTTCGTCAGAGGAACTTCAAAAAATAACAGACGAGGTTTTGATGCCTGAGATTGCAAAGTTGGCAGGTGCTAAGGTTTATGGAGATTAAAATTGCTGACAAGGCAGGGTTTTGTTTTGGGGTTGACAGGGCAGTGAAAATTGCCTATGAGAGTGCAAAGTCAGCCGATAAGAAGATCTATACTTATGGCATGCTTATCCATAACAATGATGTTACCTGTGACCTTGAAAATATGGGTGTTCGGTGTGCTGAAAAGATTTCTGATTTATCAAGGGATTCGGTGGTTATAATCAGAGCACATGGGATTTCAAGGAAAGAATATGAGGAAATTCAAAACAAGAACATTGAGATTATTGATGCTACCTGTCCGTTTGTGAAGCGAATTCACAAAATTGTTGAAGAAGAGCATCAAAAGGGAAGGCAGATTGTTATTGTTGGTGACAAAAATCATCCTGAGGTGAAAGGCATAAACGGCTGGTGTGAAAATTCGGCTATTATTGTCGGGGCAGACGAAAATGCGGATGAACTTTTGACGAAAAATGCCGAAATTCCTATTAGTTTGGTGGCTCAAACCACTATGCGGAAAGAAAAATTAAAAAAATTTGAAAAAAGTTTAAAAAAACATTTTACAAATGCGATTTTTTTTGATACAATATGTAGTGCGACTGAAGAAAGGCAGATTGCGGCAGCAAAACTTTCTGAGGAATGCGATATGATGTTTGTCTTTGGTGGAGTGGATAGCTCGAACACAAACAAGCTGTTTGAAATATGCCGCGAGAGGTGTCCCGAAACTTACAAACTTGAAAATGCAAAAGGATTAAATGGGCTTGCTCATTTGTTAAAAAATAAAAATATAAAAAAAGTAGGCATTACCGCCGGAGCATCCACTCCGGATAAGGTAATCAAGGAGGCAAAATTTACCATGGCGGAAATTACAAATGAAATGAACTTTGCAGAGGCATTGGAAGAAACTTTAAAACCTTTGACAACGGGCGATATTGTTAAAGGTGTAGTTATCGGAATTACCCCTACAGAGGTACAGGTAGACATTGACGGAAAGTATGACGGAGTTATCCCTGCAGACGAAGTAACAAGCGATACAAGCGTTGACTTTAGAACATTGGTTAAAGTTGGCGATGAAATAGATGTGTTTGTTGTTCACGTTTCAGACCGTGACGGTGTTGTTACACTTTC
>JAZNNB010000021.1:0-12015 GCA_045580025.1 Clostridia bacterium | reverse complement strand
ATGATACCGATGATTGCCATATAGGCTGCAAGAGCGATGCTTGCAAGGAAACCAGGCAAACGATAGAAGAGGAGCATAAAGAGCATAACAAGAATGATACCAATAAGACCTGCAATCAAAGAAGTTTTGAGAGCTGTATCACCAAGTGTTGCGCTTACTGCACGAAGTTCAACTTGTGAAAGTGAGAAAGGAAGCTGACCTGAACGGATGTTTCCGGCCAGTGCTTTTGCGCTTTCAGCATCGAATGAACCTGAAATAACACAGTTTTCACTATCAATTCTTTCGTTAACCATAGGAACAGAAACAGCAAGCTCGTCCATCATAATTGCGATGTAATTCTGACCCTGTGAAGAAAGTGCTGCAACACGACCTGTTGCTTCTGCAAATTTTGTTCTGCCTTCTTCGGTGAGTGTGAGTTCAACGTAATGTTCACTTGAACCAAGTTCACTCAAAGGTCCGTACTGAGCGTTTGCAGTTTTAACATCTGCACCGGTGAGAACGACTGTACCCTCGTGGTCAACAAACTGAAGCTGAGCTGTTGCACCCAAGGTTTTTGCTGCTTCGTCGGGGTCAGACATTGAAGGGATTTCAATCCTAACCTTTTTTGAGCCCTGTCTTGTAACAGTTGCCTCTGAATAGCCAAGACCATCAAGACGGGTTCTCATCATGTTTGCAACTGTATCCATTTGTACGTCTGTCGGGTTTTCTTCTTGTGCTTCAAACACGATTACTGAACCACCCTTGAGGTCAAGACCCTGAACAACGCCGTCCGGATCGAGAACGCCGGGAAATCTTACGTCATCAGTGAAGTCAAGTCCGTACAGTGCAACAAACAGAAGCGCCGCAATAACAAGAATTATTGCTGAAAATTTAATAATACTTCTTGACACTGTTTTTTCCTCCTTGTGTCTTGCTTGAAAAATCAAGCTGTTTTATATTGAGTTTTAATTATTTTCAAAATTACATACTGTATTATTATAACTTTTTTTTAGTCAATAGTCAATAGTTTTGAAAAAGTTTTCGGCCTGAAAAACAACTTTTCAGACCGAAATTTACAAAATATTAAAATTTATGTTTAAAAGCTTTTGCGCCTTTGTTTTCTTGTGTTTATTCCTACGATACCACCTACAGCACCGCACAGAATACCGATGGCGAGTGCAGTGAGGGCTTCAGCTCCAAAGGACATAGTGCCTGATGCAATATTTCCTATTATCAGCAGCAAAAGAGCATAAATAATGCCAGAGATTGCACCAAAAATAAGTCCGCGGCTCGCAAAATGTCTGCCTGACATAAAACCGCACAAAAAAACACCAAGTGCTGTTACAGAATTTGCGATGATTGCGATTAGTTGGTCTGAAAACGCCTGAAAGGTTGCAAGAATGGAAACAAGAAAAAGCAATACAACAGATACAAGATAACTGAAAAGAACTGTTTTCAGCATAAAGATAATACCCGAAGCAATCCCGGTGTCATTTACCTCAAAGGATGTTCGGGTCCGGATTGGTTTTGGCAAGAAAAATCCCCCTTTTTGTTTTTATATCTTAGAGCAAATATATGAACAAAAAAGGGGGGATATTCCCAAAAGAATTATTCTTCAGTAGCAGTTTCTTCAGCGCCGGGGATTGGGGTTGAAGTTTTTTCTTCCTCGCCGCGTTTCATAAAACGGCTTACTGCACTGCGGTCAACGGTGATGTAAGACTTGTTCTGACCGATACCTGATTCAAGAACGAAAAGGTCGTCTTTTATTCTTACGATTTTGCCGTGGATACCACCGATAGTTGCGACCTCGTCGTTAACCTTGAGGGCTGCAAGCATATTTTTGAGTTCCTTTTCTTTTTTCTTCTGTGGTCTTATGAGAATGAAGTAAAAAACTGCAAACATAACAACCAACATAAGAAGTGAAGGAATCATTGACCCAGGCTGCTGACCAGCAGCTGCCGCGGGTGCTGCATAAGCTGTAATAAACATTTTTTCTGCCTCCTTAAATTTTAATGGACATTGTCCTAAATAATATTACCTCAAATTATACCCTACATTTCCAAATTTTGCAAGAGAAATTTAACATTATTTAAATATTATTAACAAAATACGGAATTTATATTCTTTGTGAAAGCTTTGCTATATTCGCTTTTCTAAATTCCTCAAAAGTACCGTTATCAAGTGCTGTACGAATATCTGCCATAAGGTTATTATAAAAAGAAAGATTGTGAATAACAGCAAGGCGCAGTGCCAGAATCTCGTTGGCTTTGAAGAGATGACGGAGATAACCCTTTGAAAAATTGCGACAGGTGTGACAGTTGCAGTTTGGGTCAAGGGGTGTATCGTCTGTTTCGTATTTTGCATTGTTAATGTTTATGATACCTTGAGAGGTAAAAAGTGTGCCGTGTCTTGCGTTTCTGCTGGGCATAACACAGTCAAAAAAGTCTACGCCACGATATACAGCCTCAATTATGTTTTCAGGAGTACCCACGCCCATAAGATAACGAGGCTTGTCGGTGGGCGCAAAAGGCTCGACCGCTTCAATAATATCATACATAACCTCTGCAGGCTCGCCCACAGCAAGACCTCCTATGGCATAGCCGTCAAGGTCAAGTTCTGCAATCTGTTTCATATTTTCAATTCTGAGGTCAGCGTAGGTGCTACCCTGATTGATACCAAAAAGCATCTGACTTTTGTTTATGGTAGTGTCGAGGGAGTTGAGCCGTGAAAGTTCATCTTTGCAGCGTTTAAGCCAGCGAACAGTCATTTCAGAGGAGGCTTTTGCGTAGTCCTTTTCGCAAGGGTTCTCTACACATTCGTCAAATGCCATAGCAATAGTTGATGCAAGGTTTGACTGAATCTGCATACTTTCCTCTGGTCCCATAAAAATACGTCTGCCATCAATATGTGATGAAAAATAGACGCCTTCTTCTTTGATTTTGCGAAGTCCTGCAAGTGAAAAAACCTGAAAGCCGCCACTGTCTGTGAGGATAGGTCTGTCCCAGTTCATAAACTTGTGAAGACCCCCCAATTTTTTTACTACCTCATCACCGGGACGCAGGTGGAGGTGGTATGTGTTTGAAAGCTCAACCTGACAGCCGATTTCTTTAAGGTCAAAGGCATCAAGACCGCCCTTTATTGCAGCGGCAGTGCCCACATTCATAAAAACGGGAGTCTGAATAGTGCCGTGAACTGTTTTAAATTCACCGCGTCGTGCTTTGCCTTCTGTTTTTAATACTTTAAACATAAGATAAAAACCTTTCTTTTTTATTCAATAAACATAGCATCACCAAAACTGAAAAATCTGTAATTTTCTTTTATGGCAACACTGTATGCATTCATTATGGATTCACGGTTATAAAGTGCTGATATAAGCATAAGCAGTGTTGACTCAGGCAGATGAAAGTTTGTAATAAGTGCATCAACAATTTTGAACTTATAACCCGGATAAATGAAAATCTGAGTATCACCGGATTTTGCCGAAATGTTGCCATCGGTATCTACCACTGATTCAAGGGTTCTAACCGACGTAGTTCCCACGGCAATAATTCTGCCACCCGATTTTTTTGTTTCATTTATTATGTCAGCAGTTTCCCTTGAAATTTCATAATATTCAGAGTGCATATGGTGGTCTTCAATATTTTCAGTTGAAACAGGACGAAATGTGCCAAGGCCAACGTGGAGTGTAACAAAGGCAATTTTTACGCCTTTTTTCTTTATTTTATCAAGCAGTTCAGTAGTAAAGTGAAGACCTGCTGTGGGGGCTGCTGCCGAACCCTCAATTTTTGAATATACAGTCTGATAACGATTTTTGTCTTCGAGTTTTTCTTTAATATAAGGAGGAAGAGGCATCTCACCTAAAGTGTCAAGAATTTCTTCCCATACGCCGTCAAACTCAAAACGAACAATACGGTTTCCCTCTTCAAGTATATCAATAACTTCGGCTTTAAGGAGTCCGTCACCAAAAATAAAACGGCTACCTATCCGTGCCTTTTTGCCGGGACGGAGAATGATTTCCCAAGTGTTTATGTCAAGTCGCTTGAGAAGCAAAAACTCAATTTTGCCGCCACTGCCCTCTTTTGTGCCAAAAAGCCTAGCAGGTATAACGCGGGTGTTGTTCATAACAAGACAGTCGCCATCGTTTAAATATTCAATTATATCATAAAAATGCTTATGTGAAATTTCGTTTGTTTTGCGGTTTAAAACCATAAGCTTTGATGCGGTTCTGTCTGCAAGAGGTGTTTGAGCAATCATTTCCTGAGGCAGATCATAATAAAAATCTTTTATGTTCAATGTTATTTGTCCTTTCGTTAATAGGCTTTTTCGAGATGTGTTCCCGTATAATAATGAGTGAGAATTTCTTCATAGCCAAAGCCCGCTTCAGCCATACCTTTTGCACCATATTGGCTCATACCGACACCGTGCCCCCAGCCCTCACCAGAAAACACAAAGGTATCTTTGTTTCCTTCAATTTTTTCAGTTTTATATGTTTTTGTTTTATTGCCGTTTGAAACAATGTATTTTTCACTTATTGAAGATGTTTTTTTGTCTCCTGAAAGTACAGTTGCAGAGGTGAGGGTTTTGGTCTTAGTTCCGTCCCCGTCAGCTACATAAACCACTGGGTGAGTGGTAATGCCTCCTTGACCAACAGTGTATTTTTGACTGTAGGTTGCTTCACTGAAAATGGTGCGACAGCTTTCACGTTCAAAAATCTTTTCGCCGTTTGTGCCTTTCACCAAAAGCTTTAGGACACGACCTGCGTCGGTATATTCCAGTGCCTTTATCTCAACAACATCGCCAATTTCATAACCGCGACTTTTCATTATTTCTGTTGCACGGGCTTTCGTCAGCGTTTTTGTCCATTTTCCGTTGTAAATATTTTCGGTGTCTTCGTAGGGGTTTTCAACGCTCACAAGATAAGGAAAAGATGAACCCCACACATTTTTTACATTTTCGGTGGATGAGCCCATTGATGAGGAATAAACAGCCTGAACAAGACTGTCTTCATAGAAAAGCAACTGACCAAAGGTTTCGTCAACAGCAGTATGCACACTTTCGCTTTGGTCAGCGGCGGTGGAGTATGCCTGACAGCATACGGTTCGGCATACGTCAAAACCATATTGCTTATGATAATTTATTCTGCCAAGGGCAAAGTTTCTTGCACAGACAGCTTGTACCTTTAAAGCTTCAACAGGCCACGAAGACGACATTTCACGACACACAACACTGTAAAGATATGATTCTACGGGAACTATATTCACAACAGTGAGCCCGTCGGAAGAAAGCTTTTTGCATTCAAAGCCGCCACGGTATGTGCCTTTATTAGCACCTGAAATTTTCATAATGCTGTCATTTGTTTTAAAATCCGCGCAAAAAACTGCAAGAGCTGCATCGCTGCTGTCGACAGCAATCAAAATATTTTCGCTGTTGTCAAGTACACAGAGAACATTAGGTGAAAACTCAGCAACATTACCTTTTACAGCAAGATTTTCAGCCGCCCACAGTGCATCGTTGTTGCTTTGATATTTTCCGCCAAATACACAATATAAAGAATTGTAGTATCCCGGGAAAACATCCATACCAAGAGTTTGCAGTTCTTCAAGACTTACAAACATTTCTTCCGCAGTTTCGTGTTCAGAATAAAGAACAGAAAATGGTAGGGTAAAAGAGTTGGATACAGAAACGTCGCGGGAGGAAACGGTAATAATCGGGGAAAAGTCTCTGCCAGTTGAAATTCCCAGAGAAAAACCGCCCTGGTATTCAAACGAAATATCGTTTGTTACACCCGAACCATAATAAATGCCAACACGGAGTGTATCTTCGTATTCGGTGCCGCTTCCGGCATAACACGAAAGCCCTGTCAAAGACATAAGCAATATAAATGAAAAAATTGTTTTAAAAAATATTTTCATAACAAACAAGTCCTGTTCCTTGAGATATTTATCACTATTATAAAAAATTCGACAAATATCTTGTAAATTCCTTTTGTTTTATGTTAAAATTGTGTTACAAAAAATAATTGACAATGATTGATGTATGACATATAATATCTATTAAGAATAAACAAATTCACATTAGGAGGACTTTTTTGATGAAAAATTATAAAGTTGGTATAATAGGTGCTACCGGTATGGTGGGTCAAAGATTTATTTCTCTGCTTGACAAACATCCGTGGTTTGATATAACCTTGCTTGCGGCTTCTCCCAGAAGTGCCGGCAAAAAATATTCCGAGGCTGTGGGAAACCGTTGGGCTATGAAAACCCAGATGCCCGAAAAGGTTAAAGATATGGTTGTTTTTGATGCAACTGCTGATATTGAAAAAATCGCATCAATGGTTGATTTTGTGTTCTGTGCTGTTGATATGAAAAAGGACGAAATCAGAGCTTTGGAAGAAGCCTATGCAAAAGCAGAATGCCCTGTTGTTTCAAACAACTCAGCTCACAGACACACCGATGATGTTCCTATGATTATTCCCGAAATAAATCCGGATCATGCGGAAATCATCGAAGCACAGAAAAAACGTCTTGGTACAAAACGCGGTTTTGTTGCTGTAAAGTCAAACTGTTCACTCCAGAGCTATGTTCCAGCAATTCATCCGCTTATGCAATTCGGTGTTAAAAATGTTCTTGCTTGTACATATCAGGCAATTTCCGGTGCAGGCAAAACCTTTGAAACATGGCCCGAGATGGTTGATAACCTCATTCCGTATATTGGTGGTGAAGAAGAAAAGAGCGAAGTTGAACCTCTCAAAATCTGGGGTAAAATCGAGGGTGACAAAATTGTTGACGCAGTGAGCCCTGCAATCACTACACAGTGTCTTAGAGTCCCTGTTTCTGATGGTCACACTGCAGCAGTTTTTGTAAGCTTTGAAAAGAAGCCTACTATTGATGAGATAAAAGCTGCTTGGAAGAATTTCAGCGGTGTTCCTCAGGAACTCGAGCTTCCGTCAGCACCAAAGCAGTTCCTTAACTATTTTGAAGAAGATAATCGTCCTCAGGCAAAGCTTGACCGCGATATGGAAGGCGGTATGGCTGTTTCGATTGGACGTCTTCGCGAAGACAGTCAGTATGATTACAAATTTGTCTGCCTTTCACACAACACACTTCGTGGTGCAGCGGGTGGTGCTGTTCTTATGGCTGAACTTTTGGCAGCAAAGGGATATCTTGACTAATAAATATGGGTTGATGCAGCAAATTTTTGCTGCATCAATTTAAAATACAGAGAAAAAAGGTGCTTTTATCCCACAAAAGCACAAAAAGGTTTTTATTTTTCGTGGGCAGAAAGGCTGTATGAATTATGAAAAGACCTATTTTTACTGGCTCGGGTGTTGCAATAGTTACACCTTTTGATGATGGTGGTGTGAATTACAAAAAGCTTGAAGAACTTCTTATGTTTCAGCTTGAAAATAAGTCAAAAGCGCTTATTATTTGCGGAACAACAGGTGAAGCCTCCGCAATGGATGAAAAAGAACAAATGGAAGTCCTTAAGTTTTGTATTGAAAAAATGAAAGGCAAAATTACTATGCTTGCCGGAACGGGCAGCAACAATGCAGACAAAGCGGTGAGGCTGAGTAAATTTGCTGAAAATGTGGGTTATGACGGCATTTTGGTGGTTACACCTTATTATAACAAAGCGACTCCCAAGGGCTTATGCGAATATTACGGAGCCATTGCCGAAAGTGTAAATATACCAGTTGTTTTATATAATGTTCCAGGCAGGACCGGTGTTTCGATTTCCCTTGAAACTCTAAAAACCCTCGACGAAAGATATGAAAACATAATCGGCATAAAAGAAGCAAGCGGCGACGTGGCTTTTGCCGGAAAAATTTTGGCTGAAACCAATCTTGTGGTTTATTCCGGAAACGATGATGTTGCACTTCCGATTATGTCTATTGGCGGTAGCGGTGTTATTTCTGTCATCGCAAATATTTTTCCGTATGAGGTCTATGATTTTTGTAATGATTTTGAAAACGGAAATTTAATGAGTGCTCAAAAGAAATTTCTTAAAATGCTTGACTGTATGGGGGCTATGTTTTATGAGGTAAATCCTATTCCAGTTAAGACAGCTATGAATATTTTTGGTTTTAATGTGGGAAAGCTCAGGCTCCCACTCTGTGAAATGGAAGAAAAAAATGTCGAGAAACTGAAAAAGGCATTGTTTAACTATAAAGAAAGTCTTAAATAAGAAAAAGAGGAGATACACAAATGATAAATGTTCTTTTATGTGGTGCAAACGGAAGAATGGGAAATGCTGTACGCCGTATTGCAAAGGAAAATCCTATTTTATGCATTACAGCGGGTTTTGATATAAATACTGAAAGCACTGATTTTCCAGTGTATGACAGTCTTCAAAAGGTGACTGAAAAAATTGATTGCATCATCGACTTTTCTCATCCGTCACTTACTGATGAAGTGCTGGATTATGCAAAGACGAACAAGATTCCGGCGGTTATATGCACAACCGGTCTTTCAAAAGAACAGATTTCAAAGCTTGAGTTTTATTCAAAGGACACACCAATCTTTTTCTCAGCTAATATGTCACTTGGTGTAAATCTTCTTATTGAACTTGTTACCAAAGCATCAAAAATTCTTGAAAGCAATTTTGATATTGAAATCGTCGAAAAGCACCACAACCAAAAGCTTGATGCGCCCAGCGGAACTGCACTTGCTATTGCTGATGCCATTTCTGACACTGTTGCTTTTAATCCCAAATATGTTTTTGACAGACACTCTGTGAGAAAGAAAAGAGATAGGGAAGAAATTGGTATTCATGCAGTGCGTGGTGGAAACATTGTGGGCGAGCATACCGTTATCTTTGCCGGAAACGATGAAATCATTGAGGTAAAACATTCTGCAACTTCGAGAGAGGTTTTTGCAGTGGGTGCTGTTCGTGCGGCGATTTTTATGTGCCAAAAAGCACCCGGACTTTACAGCATGGCAGATCTGGTTAAGTAATACTGATAAGAAAGAAGAAGACTTATGAAAACAAAAAAATTGGTTATTGCAGCAGTTTTTGCTGCCCTTGTATGTGTTGCAACCTTTGCGGTACGTATTCCTGCAGGACTAAGCGGTGGATATGTTAACATGGGTGATGCCGTGGTTCTCCTTTCGGGCTATTTGCTGGGCCCTGTCCTTGGCGGTCTGGCGGGGGGGAATAGGTTCTGCTCTTGCTGATGTTTTCGGTGGATATATGGTTTTTGCTGTTCCTACCCTTGTTATAAAGTTTTTTATGGCTTTTGTTTCAGCAAAGCTTTTTGATAGCGTTTTCAAAAAAAGAAGCTGGGCTGGACTCATTGCTTGTGGAATTATTGCTGAATGCATTATGTCGGTTGGGTATTTTCTCTTTGAAATAATTATTACCGCAAGTGTTTTCGCGGCAGCAGCAGGTATTTGGGGAAATATAACTCAGGCACTATTTGGAATTTTTGTTTCAACCGTTTTATACAAGCTTTTGAGCAAAAAAAAAGAAATAATGAAATTTTTTAAATAAGAATAAGTTTCCGGGGCATTTGCTCCGGATTTTTTTATATTGGTTATAGATTTTTTTAAAATATGTGCCAAATTATTGACTTTTTTATGTAAATATGCAATAATTATACAGTATTTATTATGTCGAAAAAGGATTTTCGGCAGCACATAAAATTCCAGGAGGATTTATTATGAAAAAATCAACAATCATCAAAAGCGCGGTTGTTATCCTTGCTCTTATTGCAGTTGTTGTATGTGCTGTTTCTGTTCACTCAACCGAAACAATCATATGTGCAACCTGTGAGGGCGCAGGCGCTGACTGTGTGGACTGCGGCGGCGCAGGAGTGCTTCCCGCACCAAGTAATTATTATGCGACATTCGTGTCGTTGCTTCCGCCGATTCTTGCCATAATTTTGGCACTTGTTACAAAGGAAGTATACTCATCACTTTTTATTGGTATTGTTATTGCTGCTCTTTTCTCAGCAAACTTCAATCCGGTTGTAGGTATGGATAACCTTTTGAATGTTGGGCTTATTGATGCAGTTTCGGGTACTGCCGGCATCTTTGTTTTCCTTGTTGTTCTGGGTATTTTGGTTGCTCTTGTCAATAAGGCGGGCGGAAGTGCTGCCTTTGGTGCTTGGGCTGAAAAACACATCAAGAGCCGCACCGGTGCAATGCTTGCTACTTTTGTCCTTGGTGTTCTTATCTTCATTGATGACTATTTCAACTGTCTCACTGTTGGCTCTGTTATGAAGCCGGTATGTGACAGACACAAGGTTTCAAGAGCAAAGCTGTCATACATCATTGATGCAACCGCTGCACCAATTTGTATGATTGCTCCCATTTCATCATGGGCAGCTGCTGTTGCAAGCTATGCCCCAGAAGGCGAAGGTATTTCACTCTTTGTTCGTGCTATTCCTTACAATTTCTATTCGCTCCTTACATTTGTTTTCATCATTGTTCTTTGTGTTAAAAAGATGGATTTTGGTCCTATGAGATTACACGAACTCAACGCGATCAACAACGGTGACCTTTTCACCTGTGGCGACAGAGTGGAAGAAGGGGAAGTGTCACAGATTTCAACCAGAAGCCGTGTTTCTGACTTGGTTCTTCCGATAGTTGTCCTTATAATTATTTCAGTTCTGGCACTCATTTATGTTGGCGGTTTCTTTGGTACTGACATCTGGGGCGGAACAGACAATGCTGGAAACTTTATCGGTTCATTTGGTAACACAGATGCAACTGTTGGTCTTCCATGGGGTGCTATTATTGCTTTGGTTATTACTATTCTTTACTTTATGTCAAGAAGGCTTATTTCTTTTAAAGAAGCTATGGAATGTGTTCCCAAGGGCTTTGTGGCAATGGTTCCTGCTATCTTGATTCTCACATTTGCAACAGCACTTAAGAACGTAAACGGTCTTTTGGGTTATGCAACATATGTTGAAAACCTTCTTGCAAACGCTGAAAGCCTTGCTAATTTTCTGCCAGCTGTTATCTTTGTTGTTGCTTGTATTCTTGCATTTTCAACCGGTACATCATGGGGTACATTTGGTATTCTCATTCCGATTGTTACAGTTATTTTCGATGCAAATGACCCGCTTCTCATCATCGGTATGTCAGCGTGTCTTGCAGGAGCTGTATGCGGCGACCATTGTTCACCGATTTCTGATACAACAATTATGTCATCAGCCGGTGCACAGTGTAACCATCTTAACCACGTTTCAACACAGCTTCCTTATGCAATAACTGTTGCAGCCGTATCATTTGTTTCATACATAATTGCAGGTCTTATCCAGAATTGGTACATTGTTTTCCCAATTTCTGTTATAATCCTCGTTGGAACAATGTTTGTAATTGATGCTGTATATAAAAAGAAAGAAGCATAATACTCAAAAATTAAAAGCCTGAGGTCGCTTGCCTCAGGCTTTTTTTATTGAAAACAGGTAATCCATGCCCAAAAGAATTTTTTAAGAGAAAGGGAAAGAGGCTCAGCGGTGGATTTGAAAATCATTTTTTTGAGTTCAACATCACTTGATGCAACCAGTGGAAATTCTCCGCAATCTTCTTCACCAATTTTTACAATAAGAGTCCCTAAAACATCACCATTTTTAATGGGTGCTTGCAAGTCTTCAAAAGGGATTGCTGTCGTGGTTATTTTGCTTATTTCATCGGTTTTCAGCGTCAAGACAACATCGGTATTCGTTTTTAAATTTACGGTGTCCAGAATGCCTTTTTTTACGTTTGCAGAAACGATAAAGTCATCTTTGTTATGTATTTTATGAGCTGTGTATTCAGAAAAGGCATTATCATACATGGTTTTGTGGTCATTCCAGTCATCAGGTGCATTGAGAGTAACGCATACAAGTTTCATTCCGTTTTTCTCAACTGCTGTTACAAGGCATCTTCCGGTGGCCTTGGTAAAGCCTGTTTTGACACCGACACACCCTTCATACATTGTGAGAAATTTATTATGATTTACCATATAACGATTATAATCGTGGTCTTTCCATGGAATGCTTTTTGTGCGTGTTGAAACTATTTCAGAAAACTTCGGGTTTTTCAGTGCGTA
>JAZNNB010000020.1:0-3760 GCA_045580025.1 Clostridia bacterium | reverse complement strand
AGACGTCAACTTCAAGGTTGTAAAAAACTTTATTTCAAGCGTTTCAGAACGTGCTTCGGGTGCTGAAGTGATGGAATCACTTACCCCCGCACAGCAGGTTATTAAAATAGTAAACGAAGAGCTTGTTGCTCTTATGGGCACTGAAGAAAAAATCAAAATTTCTTCAAAGCCGCCGACGGTAATTATGATGGCGGGTCTTCAGGGTGCCGGAAAAACCACCACTGCGGCAAAGCTTGGGGGACTTCTCAAGAAACAGGGGAAAAGACCGCTGCTTTGTGGCTGTGATGTTTACAGACCTGCGGCTATCAAGCAGCTTCAGGTGGTGGGAGGGCAGCTTGAACTTCCTGTTTTCACTATTGAGGGAAACCAAAATCCCGTTGAAATTGCAGAAAAAGCATTGCAGCACGCAAGACTTCATTCAAATGATATTTTGATTGTGGATACAGCCGGAAGACTTCACGTTGATGAAGAACTGATGGATGAACTTAAAAATATCAAGGAAAAGATTGACCCCACAGAAATTCTTCTTGTGGTGGATGCAATGACAGGTCAGGATGCTGTCAATGTGGCAGAAGCGTTCAACAGCCAGCTTGAAATTGACGGCGTTGTCCTTACCAAGCTTGACGGTGATACCCGTGGCGGTGCAGCGATTTCGGTTCGTGCTGTTACACAAAAGCCAATCAAGTTCTGTGGTATGGGCGAAAAGCTCACCGACCTTGAGGTTTTTCATCCCGAGCGTATGGCATCAAGAATTTTGGGTATGGGTGATGTCCTCAGCCTGATTGAAAAGGCAGAGCAGGTGCTTGACGAAAAGAAAGCTATTGAGCAGATGCAGAAAATGCGGAACTCCACATTCACATACAGTGATTTTCTTGAGCAGATGGACCAGATGAAAAAAATGGGTCCCCTTGAACAGCTTGTTGGTATGATACCTGGGGTTGACACAAGAGCGCTCAAAGATGCCAATATTGATGAGAAAAAGATGCTTCACACAGAAGCAATTATAAAATCAATGACAAAGGGCGAGCGAGAAAACCGCGACAAGCTCACGCCGAAGCGTCGTGAGAGAATTGCCAAGGGTAGCGGAACAACCGTTGCTGAGGTGAATGCTCTTGTCAAGCAGTTTGAACAAATGCAAAAAATGATGAAAATGATGACCGGGGGCAAATTTGCAAAGCAGATGGGTCGTATGGGCAAGATGGGGAAAATGAAATTTCCGTTCTGAGTTTTCGTGGTTTAAATTTTAAAAATTATTAAATTTATATATTTTTTTGGAGGTAATTTATTATGGCAGTAAAAATTCGTTTGAGAAGAATGGGAGCAAAGAAGGCACCTTTTTATCGTGTAGTTGTGGCTGATTCAAGATATCCCAGAGATGGCAGATTCATTGAACAGGTTGGAACATACAACCCTATGACAGAACCCGCTGCAGTTGAATTTGACGCAGAAAAGGTTGCTAAATGGATTTCAAATGGTGCACAGCCCACAGACACAGTAAAGCGTCTTTTGAAAGAAAAGGGCATTATCTAATCTGAAAAGGACTTCGGCAGCTTGTCCATATATAGACAAGCTGTCCGTTACCTTTGGGTTTTGGAGGAAAAAATGAAAGAACTTTTGGAATTTATTGCAAAATCAATGGTTTCATATCCTGATGCAGTTGAAGTAAAAGAAACCGAATCAGGTGATTCTGTTGTACTTTCCTTGCACGTTGCCGAGGGCGATATGGGCAAGGTAATCGGCAAACAGGGCAGAATAGCAAAAGCTATCCGCACTGTTGTCAAGGCTGCAGCAAGCCACGAAAACAAAAAAGTGACGGTTGATATTGTATAACTTATGCGAGAGACTGTATCATCAAAGGCAATTTTTGGTCGTTTGATTTGGTACAGTCTTTGCTTGCTTTTTAAAAGAGTGTTTGAAAGATAGGAATTAACGTGAAAGTTTCTTTCCCGTTACCCATCCGGGTAGATTTGATTGCCCGTGCGAAATTTTCTTCGCATTTGCGAAAAAACGCACATCGGCGTAAAAATCTCTTATCATTCCTTGCCATACGGATAAGCGATTTTTACTTACTATTTGTGACGGCGTATGGCGGCGGAATGGAGATTTTTATGAAAAAAGAACTTGAAATTGGACAAATAGTGAATACGCACGGACTTCGTGGGGATGTCAAGGTTATGTATTGGTGTGATGACCCTGAAATTTTTCACGAACTTGCGTATGTTAACATAAATGGTGAAGAATTCGATATTGAAAAGTCAAGAATTCACAAAAATATGGTGATTTTAAAGCTTGGTGGCATTGACGACATAAACGATGCTGAAAAATACCGCAACAAAATTCTCACAGTTCCAAGAGAGGAACTTGGTGAGCTTCCTGAGGGGGCATATTACATTTGCGACCTCTTGGGATGCAGTGTTGAGACTGTTGCGGGAAGGCTTTTGGGAAAAATCTGCGATATAATCAAGACCGGCAGCAACGATGTTTATGTTGTTGAAAATGAAGACAAAAAGCAGGTACTTATTCCCGTTATTGACGATGTTATAAAGAAAGTTGATATTGAGGAAAAGCGGATTTTGATAGAACCTTTAAAAGGACTGATTGACTGATGGCAAACCTAAGAGTTGATATTTTGACTTTGTTTCCTGAGATGTTTGATGCGGTGCTAAACAGCAGCATCATCGGACGAGCAGTGGAAAACGGCATTCTTGAAATAAACTGTGTGCAGATACGTGATTTTGCTTTTAATAAGCACAGACAGGTTGATGATTATCCTTATGGCGGTGGCCAGGGTATGGTTATGCAGGCAGAACCCATATACCTTGCTTATATGAGCGTATGTGAGGGACTTTCTTATAAGCCCAAAACCATATATTTGTCACCTCAGGGAAAGACCTTCAGACAATCAACGGCAAAAAAACTTTCAAAGAACAAGCATCTGGTGCTTATTTGCGGGCATTATGAGGGTGTTGACCAGAGGGTGCTTGACGAGATTGTGGATATGGAAATTTCCATAGGCGATTTTGTGCTTACTGGTGGCGAAATCGGGGCTATGGTTGTGGTGGATGCCACTGCCAGAATGATTCCAGGCGTGCTTGCATCCGAAATAGCCTTTTCGGATGAGTCGCACTACAGCGGGCTTTTGGAGTATCCCCAATATACAAGACCTGCTGTGTGGCACGAAAGAGAAGTTCCAGAGGTGTTGCTCAGTGGAAATCATAAGCTTATTGAGGAGTGGAAACGCTTTTCTGCTCTCAAAAATACCTTTGAAAAGCGAAAAGGGATGCTTAGTCATGCAAAGCTTTCAAAAAAAGATTTGGAAACAGTAGAAAGTTTCAGAAAAAATTAGCTGGTAAATTGTTTAAAATTTCAATATACTGTTGTTTTTTGACACAATTTATGATACACTTATCCTATTGAGAACTTTACAATTAGATAAGATGTAAATTTAGATAAATCGGAGGGATCCTGATGAAATGTTTAAACTGTGGAGCAGATATTTATGAAGGCATCAAAAAATGCCCATACTGCAAAACCTTGACCCCGGATGTGAATGAAGACGAAAAATTTAGAAATTTTGACTTTAAGTATACAATTACTTCAACCGAGCAGGTAAGAAAGATTCATGATTCGGTGAACGAGGTGAGAAAGGAAAATAAAAAGAACGCACTTGAAAAGTTCCTTGCTGCAAGACGCGCTAAAAAGCGTGCTGCAAGACGTGCTGCAAGGCGTGGTGAAATTCCTGAGAAAAAGCCTTTGTTTG
>JAZNNB010000019.1:0-26233 GCA_045580025.1 Clostridia bacterium | reverse complement strand
CACCCTTGCCATTGACCTTGCGAAGAAAAATGATGCTGATTTAATCATCGGAACCGACCCTGACGCCGACCGTGTTGGTATATTAGTCCGTGATAAATCCGGAGAATACATAGCCCTCACCGGAAATCAGACAGGCATTCTTCTTTGCGAATACATTCTGTCAAGCAAAAAAGAAAAGGGCACTCTTCCAAAAGACGGCTTTGTGGTTAAAACCATTGTTACCACAAACCTCGCAAAAGAAATCTGCGACTTTTATGGTGCAGAAATGAAAGACGTTCTCACCGGCTTCAAGTTCATCGGCGAAAAAATAAAAGAAGCCGAGGAAAGCAGAAAGGGCACTTACCTCTTTGGTTTCGAAGAAAGCTATGGCTCACTTACCGGAACATACGCAAGAGACAAGGACGCAGTTTCAGCAAGTATGGTGATTGCCGAAATGGCGGTTTATTACAAAGAAAAGGGCTTAAGTCTTTATGACCAGCTCCAAAAAATTTACGAAAAGTACGGCTTCTATCACGAATTTGTAGAGTCAATCACCATGGAGGGTCTTGACGGAATCGCAAAAATCAAAGGAATAATGGAATCTATCCGCAAAAACCCACCCAAAACCCTTGGAGGCAAAAAGGTGTTGGCAGTCCGTGATTACAGCACCTCACTCCGCACTGATACAGAAAGCGGAAAAACCGAAGAAATTTTTCTTCCAAAATCAAATGTTCTCTATTTTGAACTTGAAGACAAAAACAATTTTATTGTTCGCCCCTCGGGTACAGAACCAAAAATCAAACTTTATTGTCTTCTTCAGGGAAACAGTCCCGAGGAAACCTCAAAAATTGCAAATCTTTTGGGCGAAGACATTAAAAACCTTACAAAATAAAATGAGCACCTACCCTAAAATTTAGGGCAGGTGCTTTTCTTTTGAACGTATTTGAAAAGTTTACTTTTTTATTTTATTTGCTTTTCTCGGAAAATTTTTTGGAGTTTCTTTTATTTTTTCTATCAAAACAACTTTTCTTACAATATCCGAGCAGGGAATTTTTATTTCCTTTATTTCTTTTATTTTTCCTCCCAAAGAGCCAATCATTGCCCTTGCCTCTTCTATTTCCTCATCTACCGCATATTGTTTAAAGGCTGCAAAAGTCCCGCCTACCTTTAAAAAAGGAATACAATATTCGCTCAAAACCTTTAAATTTGCAACAGCCCTTGACACCACATAATCAAATTTTTCTCTGTATAATTTATTTATTCCTCCGTCTTCTGCTCTGCTGTGAACAAATTCCGCTTTTTGAAGGTTTATTTCCTCAGCCACTGTCTTTAGAAAGTTGATTCTTTTGTTCAAGGAATCCATAAAAGTAAAATCAAGGTCTTCTCTCACTATTTTTATAGGAATTCCGGGAAATCCTGCACCTGTTCCTACATCAATTACCTTTGCATTTTTCTCAATTTCAAAAACAGAAAGAGGCGCTATGCTATCAAGAAAATGCTTTACAGATATTTCACGAGGCTCGGTAATGGCTGTAAGATTTATCTTTTCATTCCACTCCAATAAGAGTTTTGAGTAAATATCAAACTTTTCAATTTTTTCTTTATCTATATCAAATCCTAAACAAGAGAGTCCTTTTTCAAAAATTTCTTTATTCATAATTTCACCTATAAAGTTAAAAGAGAATGCACTTTCCCTGTGCACTCTCTTTTTAAAATTTCAAAATTTCTTATGCCTGAGGAGCATCTACAGGACAAACGCCAGCACAGCTGCCGCAGTCAATGCAAGCATCAGCGTCAATAACGTATTTGCCATCTCCTTCAGAAATACATGATACGGGGCATTCACCTTCACAAGCACCGCACATGATGCAATCATCGTTGATTGTATAAGCCATTTTTTTCACCTCTTACCTAAAAATTATGAACATAATGTATAAAATCAACATTACAAGGTAATAATATATTATTTTTTCCAATTTGTCAATCTTTTTAATATAAAAACTTAACTTATCAACACTATAAAGTTAATAATTTATATTTCATCTGTTAATAAATTTTAAAAAACTTTTTGATTGTTAATACTGTTTATAACTTGAAAGACTTGTAAACATACATATAAACACCCTCAAATCCAATAAAAATCATTTCAAAACCCACTTTTTCACATTATCAACACCCCCAACAACAGCAACAACAACCTTAAAATAATAAATATATAATATAAATTAAAAAGAACGAAAAAATGTTTTTATATTAACAAAAAAACAGCCCCAAAATCGCAAAAAATGTTTGCATTTTGTAACCTTATATGATATAATATAAAAGGCTAAAAAGGATAATATTTTTACCGAAGAAAGGGTTTTGATAAAAAATGAATATTATTTGCAACAAAAATATACTTAATGAAATTATTGCCTCTGTTTCAAAGGCTGTTTCTTCTCATTCAAACTTTCCTGTACTTGAGGGAATTTTAATAAAAGCAGAACTTGACGGAACAGTTTATTTCATTTCAAATGATATGGAAATGGGTATTGAAGCAAAAATTGAGGCTCGGGTTATAAAGCCAGGACAAACTGTTTTAAACGCAAAAATGTTTGGGAGTATAATTAAAAATCTTCCGTCTGATGATGTTTATATCGAAACAAACGAAATAAATTGTTGCACAATAAAAAGCGGAAATTCAAAATTTGAAATTATGGGTATGTATCCTCTTGATTTTCCTGAGCTTCCTTCGGTGAATGCTGAATATATGGTAAAAGTCAACAAAAAAATGATAAAGGAAATGATTTCAAAAACTATTTTCTGCACGTCTTTAAGCGAAAACAGACCTGTTCTCAAAGGATGTCTTATTGAAATTGACGGAAGTATAATAAGAATGATAGCAACGGACGGCTTTAAAATGGCTGTCAGAACATATCATCTTGATAAGGAATATGAATATAGAAGATTTATAGTTCCTGCAAAGACTTTGTCTGAGATAAGCAAAATATTAAAAGAAGACGATGATTTTGTTGAAATTTCCTGCACATCAAAAAATGCAGTTTTTGTTTTTGAAAATTATAAGATAGTTACTCGTCTTATTGAGGGTGAATACATTAAGTATGAAAGTGCTATTTATAAAGACCAGAGTTTTGAAATTGAATGTCCTCTTTATGAACTGTTTGACAGTGTTTATCGCGCATCTCTTATCATAAATGGAAATTCAAATGATGCTCCTGTAAAGCTTAAAATAAAAGAAGATAATATAAACATTTCTTGTGAAACAATCGTAGGAAATGTTGATGATAATATTTCTGTTGAAACAAACGGCGGAGAAATTGAAATTGGGTTCTTTAATGAATTTATTCTTGACATTTTGAGAGCTTGTGATGATGAAATTGTTAAAATTAAATTTAAAACAAGTGTAAGTCCTATGATTATTACGCCACTTGAGGGAGATAAATATCTCTATCTTCTTCTTCCCAGAAAATTAAAATGATAGTAAAAAAAATAAAGCTTCAAAATTTTAGAAATTACAAAAATCAGGAAATTGATTTTAGTGAAAATATAAATATTATTTATGGAAACAATGCTCAGGGAAAAACAAACATCTTAGAGGGAATTTATATTTTTTCTCTTGGAAAGTCAAACAGAGCCCAAAAAGATGATGAAATGATAAATTTTGGAGAAAATGAAGCGTCTTTAGAATTGAATTTTTTCTCAAAAGAAAGAGATATAAAAGGGAAAATAGATTTAAATAGAAAAAAAAGAAAAAAAATATTTTTGAATGAAATTCCCGTGAAAAGAAACAGTGATCTTGTGGGGAGTTTAAACATTGTTTTTTTTGGTCCTGAATATTTGAGTTTGGTGCGTGAAGGACCAAAAAACAGAAGAAAAAATATTGACATTTTAATTAGTCAGCTTAAAGTTCAATATATGAATGCTCTTTCTGATTATAAAAAACTGATTGAACAAAAAAGTGTAATATTAAAGGATGAAAAAAAAGATAAGATTTTTCTTTCAGTCTTAAATGAGAAAATAATTGAACTTTCGATTTATATCATAAAAACAAGGTTTTTTTATATTAAAAAAATTGAAGAAATATCAAAAAGAATTCAACTGGAAATTTCTGAAGGAAAAGAAAATCTTGAACTTGAATACATCTCTTGTGGACTCTGCATTGATGAAAATAAAATAGAGAATATTGAGGAAATTTTAAAGAAAAAAGCAGAAGAAATATTTCCTCGTGAAGAGAAATACAAAGAATGTATTTTTGGACCGCACAGGGATGATATTGATTTTAAAATAAACGGTCAAAGTCTCAAGCTTTTTGGTTCTCAAGGACAGCAAAAGACAGCTGTTTTGGTTCAAAAAATTGCTGAGGTTGAGCTATTTTTTGAGGAAATAGGGGAATATCCAGTTCTTCTCCTTGATGATATAATGAGTGAGCTTGATAAAAAAAGACAGAATTTTGTTTTAAACAAGCTTTCGAATATGCAGATTTTTATTACCTGCACTGATGCAGAAAGCTTTCATGTTTTAAGAGATGCAAACTTTATAGAAATTGAAAAAGGAAGTATGAAAAAGTGTACCTGCATTTAGGCTGTGATACGGTTGTAAACACAAAAAATATAATATCTATTTTGGACCTTGAAAGCACTTCGGTTTCAAAATTTTCAAAGGAATTTTTTAAAACTGCCGAAGAAGAAGGTTTTGTAAGAAACGTATCCGAAGAAATTCCCAAATCTTTCGTGGTGTGTGAAGAAAACGGACAGTCTGTGGTTTATATAACAAATATTTCCACAAAAGCATTGATGGGAAGAATTAAAAAATACAAGGGTTTTTAGAATATTTTAAAAATTCGGAAGAAAGGCAAGAGGTAAAGGTTATGGAAGAAAATATTACCAAGGTATCCGAAGAAGTATCCTATGATGAAAGTAATATTCAGGTCCTTGAAGGACTTGAGGCGGTAAGAAAAAGACCGGGTATGTATATCGGGTCTACATCTGCTCGAGGTCTTCATCATTTGGTTTATGAAATTGTGGATAACTCTATTGATGAAGCTTTGGCTGGATACTGCAAAGAAATTCAGGTAACCATCAAGGAGGATAATTCCATTACCGTACGTGATGACGGCCGTGGTATTCCTGTGGGAATTCAGGCTCAAACAGGTCTTCCTGCTGTTGAGGTTGTTTTCACTGTTCTCCATGCCGGAGGAAAGTTCGGCGGCGGCGGATATAAGGTGTCCGGCGGTCTCCACGGCGTTGGTGCATCTGTTGTAAATGCCCTTTCTGAATATTTGGAAGTTGAAATTTGTGATGGTAAAAACGTTCATTATCAAAAATATGAAAGAGGTACAAAGCTTGATGAACTGAAGGTTATTGGTGAGACCGATAAAACAGGGACATTTGTTCATTTCAAACCCGACCACCAGATTTTTGAAGAGCTTGTTTATGATTATAAAACTCTTCTCACAAGACTTCGTGAGCAGGCGTTCTTAAATGCAGGCGTAAAAATCGTTTTGAAAGATGAGAGACCCGATGACAGAGGAAACTTAAAGGAAGATGTTCTTCATTATGAGGGTGGAATACGCGAATACGTTGAATATTTAAACCGGAATAAGACAGCAATCCACGAAAACGTTATTTATGTAAATTCCGTTCGTGAGAATTCCGAGGCCGAAATTGCAATTCAGTATAACGATGGATATACCGAAGACATTATGAGTTTTGCAAACAACATCAACACCACAGAAGGCGGAACTCACGAAACAGGCTTTAAATCGGCACTTACCAAGGTTATAAACGACTATGCAAGAAAATATAAACTCTTAAAAGAAAACGAGGAAAACCTCAAGGGTGAAGATACTCGTGAGGGAATTGCCTGCGTTATTTCAGTAAAAGTTACCGAAGCACAGTTTGAGGGGCAGACAAAGACCAAACTCGGCAACAGTGAAATGAGAACAATCGTTGAAAAAATGGTGAACGAAAAGCTCAGTGAGTTTTTTGAAGAAAACCCCGCTGTTGCAAAGATAGTTGTTGAAAAAGCAATGACCGCATCAAGAGCAAGAGAAGCTGCAAAAAGAGCGAGAGACAACACAAGACGAAAATCTGCACTTGAAAGCAGTACTCTCCCTGGAAAATTGGCAGACTGTTCATCACGAGATACAGAATTTACTGAAATATATATCGTCGAGGGTGACTCTGCGGGGGGTAGTGCAAAGCAGGGCCGTGACAGAAGATTTCAGGCGATACTTCCTCTTTGGGGAAAAATGCTCAACGTTGAAAAATCCCGTATTGACAAGGTTTTTTCAAATGAAAAGCTTCTTCCGGTTATTACAGCACTTGGTACAGGTATAGGTCCTGACTTTGACGTTTCAAAAATCAGATACGGCAAAGTTGTAATTATGGCGGATGCCGACGTCGATGGTGCACATATCAGAACACTTCTTCTGACATTCTTCTTCCGTTATATGGAGCCACTCATTCGTGAGGGTCACGTTTATATCGCACAACCGCCTCTTTACAAGGTTTATAAGGGTAAAAAGGTTATTTATGCATACAACGATGAAGACTTGAAAGCGGCACTTGAACAGATTCCCGAAGCATCAATCCAAAGATACAAGGGTCTTGGTGAAATGAACCCTGAACAGCTGTGGGAAACAACCATGGACCCCGAAAGAAGAATCATGCTCCGTGTTGACCTTGAGGATGCAAGACGTGCCGATGAAATTTTTACAATACTTATGGGTGACAAGGTTGAGCCAAGACGTGAATTCATTGAAGAACATTCACGTTCTGTTGTAAATCTTGATATTTAATTGAACATTGTTCAAAAATAAAACACAGTTTAAGGTGATTTTATGAGCAAAGCAGATAAAATTTTTGTTGATATGTGTCGTGACATAATAGATAAAGGATGGTCGGACGAGGAATGTGAAGTTCGGCCAAAGTGGGAGGACGGTACTCCTGCCCACACCATAAAGAAGTTTGGTGTGGTGAATAGATATAATCTTGCGGAGGAGTTTCCCATTCTCACCCTTCGTCCCACATATTTAAAAAGTGCTATTGATGAAATTCTTTGGATTTGGCAGAAAAAATCCAACAATATAAAGGATTTGAACAGTCATATCTGGGACAGCTGGGCAGATGAAAAAGGTTCAATCGGAAAAGCGTATGGCTATCAGATGGGTGTCAAGCACAAATACAAAGAAGGCGAATTTGATCAGGTGGACAGAGTTCTTTTTGATCTCAAGAACAATCCGTACAGCAGGAGAATTATGACAAATATTTATGTCCATCAGGATTTGTCTGAGATGAATCTTTATCCTTGTGCTTACAGCATGACCTTTAACGTAACAGGAAATAAACTTAACACCATACTCAACCAACGGTCTCAGGACGTGCTGGCGGCAAACAACTGGAATGTGTGTCAGTATGCAATCCTTACCCATATGTTTGCTCAGGTTAGCGGCCTTGAGGTCGGTGAGTTTGTTCACGTGATTGCGGATGCACACATTTATGACAGACACGTGCCGGTAATTGAAGAAATGATAAAAAGACCGCAGTTTGATGCGCCAAAGCTCATAATAAACAAAGAAATCAAGAACTTTTATGATTTTACAGTGGATGATTTTGTTTTGGAAAATTATCAGAAGAATGAACAGATAAAAAATATTCCGATTGCGGTTTAGTAAGGGTGAGAATATGAACATTATTGCAGCAGCAGACTTAAACTGGGGAATAGGAAAGGACAATGGCCTTCTTGACAACATCCCTGAGGATATGAGATTTTTTAGAGAAAAGACCATGAACAAAGCGGTTATTATGGGCAAAAACACCCTTTTGTCTTTTCCAAACCAAAAACCGCTGCCAAAGCGCCTCAATATCGTGCTCACTCGTGACGAAAGCTTTGAATGCGCTGGCGCTGTTGTTTGCCACAGCATTGAAGATGCCATAAAGTGCGCAAAAGAAAGCTATAAAGATGAAGATATTTTCTTCATCGGCGGGGAAAACGTGTATGGTCAGGCAGAAAAGTTTTGTGACATCGCTTATATAACAAAGATAGACAACAGGTATGATGCCGACAGATTTATACTGAACTTTGATGAAAAAGACGGCTGGGAAATCGCGAGCGAAGAAATGATTAAAACAGAAAAAGGTATTTATATAACTTTTGTTACTTACAAAAAAATAATTAAAGATTAAAGGGCGAATTCAATTTGATTTTGTCCTTTTTGACTTAATAAGAAAGAACTGATTTTATGATAGAAGTAAAGAATCTCACAAAAATTTATAATATTTATGACAAGCCTGGCGACAGAATAAAGGAGTCGCTTTTCCCAAAAAGGAAAGGGGACAAAGTGCAGGAATTTTATGCCCTTCGGGACGTGAACTTTTCTATTGAAAAGGGCGAAACAGTAGGTATAATTGGAAAAAACGGCTCGGGAAAATCTACTCTTCTTAAAATTCTTACCGGAGTAATAAATCAAACAACAGGCGAAAAGGTGATGGATGGGAGCATCTCTGCTCTCCTTGAACTTGGTGCGGGGTTTAACCCTGAATACAGCGGAATTGAAAATATATACCTAAACGGCACAATTATGGGCCTTAGGAAAGAGGACGTGGACAAGACTGTTGATGATATTGCGGCGTTTGCCGAAATCGGCGATTTCATAGAAAGACCCGTGAAAAATTACTCAAGTGGTATGTTTGTGCGACTTGCCTTTGCTGTTGCCATCAATTCTGACCCAGATATACTCATTGTCGACGAGGCGTTGGCTGTTGGGGACTATCGTTTTCAGGCTAAATGCTATAACAAATTTGAAGAACTGAAAGAAAAGGGAAAGACCATTCTTTTTGTAAGTCACGATGTGGATGCAGTGCGCAGGTTCTGTACCCGTGCAATATGGCTTGACAACGGAAAGCTGATTATGGACGGTGATGTCAGTGAGGTTACTTCAAAATATATGGAGTTTATAACCAGCAACGAGACCGACGCTGAGGCATGTGTCAAGGGACTTAATAAAAAAACCGAGGAGCTTTTGGAGCAGGAAAAGGAGTTTAATGAAATAAATCGTTTTGGCTCAAGAGTGGGTTGCATAAAAAATGTAAGGGTTTCAAATGGTGACAAAGAGACCGAGGTCTTTATGTCGGGTGACACTGTGACCATTGAGGTTGTGGCAGACGTGCCAAAGGATGCTGATCTTTCAAGCTGCGGTCTTGCTATCTCCTTAAAAGACAAAAACGGAATGGACTTGATGGTTGCGGCACTTCACGATTATGATATAAGATTTAGGCACCATGGGCGGAATATTGTAAGAATAACCTTTCCCGCATATCTTAACGTGGGAGAATATACACTTACTGCAGGTCTTGAAATGCGTGATACCCTGCCGATTTCGTATTATGATTATATCGAGGGTGCAGCATATATAAAAATAATGTGTGACAGAGAATATTTTGGCGTGCTCAAGGTTCCGTCAGAAATAACTCTTGGAGAATAACCATGGAAAATTTGAACAATGCTCAAACAAGTGACGAGACAAAATTGAATAAAGAAGACCTTGAGATGCTTCTCTTAGCAAAGGATGAAGAAATTCATCAGCTGAAAGAGAGGATAGAGGCAGATAGAAATGCCATTATGCAAATTCAGTTTGAGGCAAACCAGCACAAACAGGAGGAATTGGACCTTCGTGACACATATGTCTGGAAGGCGGGTCTTAAGGTTGAAAGAATCCTGCAAAAAACGGGTATTTCCTTTATCCGTTCTCTTTTGGTGCTATCGGATTACAGGCGGATGGGGCTGTGGGTTACCCTCAGAAAAGGAATAAACGAAGGCATGCGCCGTGAAAATGTGAAGCTCAAAAGGAAGAGGAAAATTCAGCTTGGTGCAGCCAAGTTCAGAAGATACAAAAAAGAGCGAAATGCCATTGATGAAAATTTGTGCCAAAGAATTTCCGTTCCGCAAGAAGACGGACTTGTTTCGGTGGTGCTTCCTGTTTACAATGGTGGGCGGGTTCTTGAAGAGTCTATCAAATCGGTGCTTTCTCAAAGCTACAAAAATCTTGAGCTGATAATTGTAAATGACGGCTCAACAGATGACAGCCTTGAAACTGCGAGACGTTTTGCCCACAATGACTCACGTGTGAAAATTATAAATCAAGAGAACAAAAAACTCCCAACCGCACTGTCAACGGGATTCCGTGCGGCAAAGGGTGAGTTCCTTACTTGGACCAGTGCTGATAACATAATGCTTCCAAATTGCATAGAGGTTTTGGCGGATAATCTCAAAAGAAAGCCTGATGTGGCTATGGTTTATGGAAATATGCGGCTTATTGACAAAGATGGGAAGATAAAAAGAGGACGCTTCTGGTTTGAAAAACCGCTATTTTCGGGGAACGTATGTTTTCCCAAGACAGCTGATGCTTTGAATACCTTTGCAAACAACACAATCGGTGCTGCGTTTATGTATAGAAAATCGGCTCTTTATATGCTTGAAGATTATTCAAGATTTAAGACAAATCTTGAGGACTATGACTATTGGATGAGGATGAATTCGCTTCTTAAGATAGAGCACACCGATGAGGATGAGCCCCTTTATCTTTACAGAATTCACAGTGAGTCGTTAACTGCTCACGACAAGGAGCTGGGCATAACCAAAAATCGTTACAAGCTTATGGTGCTTGACGACTTCAGGCGTGACTTTTATATGTCGGCGCTTGTGTGGGTTGTTGAAAGTGATGACGAAGAAAACCCGCATTATAAGGACTTTAAAGAGGCTGCAGAAAAAGCGGGACATATGATTATAAGCCGCGATGAGGCAAACAGATGTCAGGCTCCCCAGCTTTATTCCTGTTTTTGCTTTGCCTATTTTGGAAACCCAGAAAATTCGAACATCGATGAAATAAAAGTAAAACTTTCAGGATCGGTGCTTGTTTGTGATAAAAAATATGACAGTGGCAAATTTGATTTGATGATAACAACAAGCAAGGAAGATACCTTGGCTGCGCTTCCTGATTACCGAGGTTGGTTTTTTGCAGATAGCGGAAAGACGGTTTTTGACCTTGCGGACACAAAAATTAAAAACAGAATTCTTTATTCCCTTGAGAAGATGATTGACGAACCTGAAAAATGCGAAAAGAAGATTTCCATTATAATATGCACATATATGCGCGGCGAAAAGCTTATAGATGCTATATGGTCGGTTATCCGTCAGTCTCTTAGCAAAAAAGAATATGAAATTATAATTGTAGACAACGCACCCTTTACCTCGGGAATTCGCAAAGATGTGGAGCTTTTCGGGGAAAGGTATAAGGAATATGAAGGTTTTATACGCTATATTGCTGTTCCTCAAAAAGGTCTCTCTTATGCCAGAAATGCTGGAATGTGGAATGCCAAGGGCGAATATCTGGTGTTCCTTGATGATGATGTTTTGGCGGATTATTACAATCTTGAAGAAATTTATTCAGGCTTCAAGTATCATCCCGAGGTGGGAATTGTAGGCGGGCAGGTAATTCTTGACAGACCGTTTCCTACGCCTAAAGTTCTTCGAAAAGGATGGGAGAGTCTTTGGAGTGAGTTCAAAATAGGCGGAAAGAATTTCTATGAAGCGTCTCAGCAGTTCGAGTTCCCGTATGGCGCAAATTATGGGGTAAGACGCTCGGCAATCTGGCGTGTGGGCGGATTTCGTATGTGTTATGGCAGAGTGGGTAATGACTTTGCCGGCGGCGAAGAAACAGCGCTTGCTTTCAAAATGCTGCAGATTGGCTATGGAATAGGACTTCAGCCAAGAGCGAAGGTTTTGCACAGGGTTGATCATTCACGTTTCACCCATGAACACGTGAAAAAGACCATTCGTGCTGGAATTCTCACCACATACAGATTTTTCTGTGATTTGCACACCGACATTGGCTGGACAAAAAGATATGTGAAAAAACAGATAAAAATTTGCAATAAGGAAATCAGCATATTGAGCAGGAAAAAAGCGGACTCGCTGGAGATTTTTTTCAAGAAAAGTTATCTTGATGCTTGGATGCGGCTCCTTGATTATATGGAAGAAATAAATACAGAAAGGTAGAATCGTAGATGTTAAGCGTGCTTAAAAATTTCATTTTCGGGGCGGGCAAGCCTCAGGCAAAACCTTTAAATCTGTATCAGTATAAATTTTTGAGATACAAAGAAGAAAGGGATGCGAGATACCCCCTTGACCTTACAAAAGTTCATGTTCCCCAAAAGGATAATATGGTATCGGTTGTTCTTCCTGTTTACAACGGCGGTGACATTTTGGCGGATTCCATTGAGTCGGTCCTCAGGCAGACATATACTGATTTTGAGCTTATAATAATAAATGACGGCTCAAAGGATGATACCCTCAAAATTGCTCAGAGCTATGCCGAAAAAGACAGCAGAATAAGAGTTCTCACGCAGGAGAACAAAAAAATTCCGAGAACGCTGTCAAGGGGCTTTCGTGAGGCAAAGGGCGAGTTCCTTACCTGGACCAGTGCGGACAACGTGATGGACGAGGACTTCCTTGAAAAAATGGTCTCGGAAATGAAAGAGAACCCAAAAACTGCAATGGTTTGGGGGAATATGCGGCTTATAAATGCCAAAGGAAAAAAGCTTCGCAAGCACGGGTGGTTTGAATATCCCATAGGAAGCAGCAACGTTATTTTCCCAAACAATGCCTGTGAACTCAACACCTATGCAAATAACACCATTGGCGCTGCGTTTATGTACAGAAAAGCTGCTGCAGAAATTCTTGGCTGTTATTCAAGCTATCGTCACACCCTCGAGGATTATGACTATTGGATGAGAATGAATTCTCTGCTTGACCTCCGTCATACGTCGTTTATAAAGCCTGTTTATTCATATCGGTGGCACGACGGTTCGCTGACAGCAAAGGACAAGGAACTGGGCATAACCAAAAACCGCTACAAGCTTATGGTTTTTGATGATTTCAGGCGTGATTTTTATCTCATACCGCTTATATGGTATGTGGAGGCGGATGAAGAAAACCGTGCTTTGGCAGAGGAGCTTAAAGCAAAAATAGACGAGGCGCAAAATTTGAGAGTTGAAAGTGAAGACCTTGACAAGCTGTTTTTTGGCGGAAGTCCATCAAATTTCGTTTATGTGAAACTGGGTGACGGACCCAAAAGAGAAGGGCTTCCCCAAGATGCAATAAAGGTTGGAATAAACGTAACAGACAGCGAGGCATTTGACTTTACGGCAAGTACTGCAGAAAAAGGAGAGTGTGAAGCTTATGTTTTTGACGATGTTCAAACAATGTTTTCATTCGTTGACGCAAAATCGAGAAATGATATGTTATATGCTATTGAGGGCAGAGTCGAAGAGCCGGAGCCGTATAAAAAAAGACTTTCGGTGGTGCTGTGCACACATAAAATCTCGGAGACCTTAGACGACTGTATGGAGGCTCTTTGCAACCAGACAGCAAAAAGCGAAGATTTTGAAATAGTATTTGTCAGCAACAATTTCAGGGACGCGTCTCTTAAGGAATTTGTTCAGGAGAAAAAACAAAAATATCCAGAAATTGACATCAACTACATAACAGCACCTCAGGAGGGGTTGTCCTTTGCGAGAAATGCAGGAATGTGGGTGGCAAAGGGTGAGATTATCCTTTATGTAGATGATGATTCAATCGCGGACAAAAATGTATTCTGTGAAACCATAAAGGCTTTTGAGGGAAGAGAGTCTTTGGGTGCCTGCGGAGGTCAGGTTTTGCTTAACGTTCCAGAGGAAGCAAAAGAACTGGTGAATAAAAACACGATTGGTCTTTGGAGCAACCTTGAAATATCAGGCAAGGGGTTCCGTTATGCTAAGGACTATGGCGATTTTCCATATGGTGCAAATTTTGCAGTGAGAAATGAAAGTCTTCGGATGATAGGCGGTTTTCGCTGTAATTATGGTAGAGTAGGCACCAATTTTGCTGGCGGTGAAGAGACCTTGGTTTGCTTTATGATGGAGCAAATAAACAAAAAAATCGGACTTAATGCCGATTCAAAGGTTGAACACCGTGTGAATCCCGACAGATTCACAAAGACGCACATCGAGAAGACGGCATATGCCGGAATAATGACACAGTTCCGCTTAAGGCGGGATTTGTATGCGCCTCTTGACTGGAACGATATAAACATCCGCGAGCGTGCACAAAGGGCAGAGAAAATGGCAAAATCCGCAAAGGAAGACAGTGCCGATAAAATGCTTTATACAGCGACGGCAAAGGCTTTCCGTCAGGTGCTGGTTTTGAGACAAGAGGATTATGAGTATCAGCTCAAAAACAAAAGGAGTTAGAAAGCGGGAAACTGAATTATGTTCAAAAAAATGCAATCAAAAATAGTTGTAATTTTTGTGGCATTGGTTCTTGCCATTATGCTTGTTGTGGGCGGATATATGTTTAACAGTACCGTCAAGATGTATACCAATGAATTTAACGAGCAGATGGACAAGGTTATGTCGGGCGAGTTTGTGGTTGCTATGACCGACGCGCTTCGGTCCGACCTCACAGAAACAGAAAGAGCAAACCGCATAAATACAGTTATTTCAGCATATTCCACACAGTTGGGTCTTTCAGGAGGTCGTCAATGTGCGGTTCTTGATGCCCGCGATGCGTCAAGACTTGTCACCACGGGGACGGGGGCTGAGCCGCTGGAAAAGACATCAAATATTCTTCAGGCTATGGCGGGAAAGGTTGGCCGAGGAACGAGTATAACGGCGGACTTTATGGATTATGCATATTTTGTAAAAGGCAATGATGGTGGCGAAGATTATATTATATATGTAAAGGACAACAAGCAAAGCATAAACGTGCTTATCAAGAATATGCTTTATATAATAATTCAAGCGATACTTTTTGGCGCCCTTGCCTCGGTAATACTTGGGTACTTTCTTTCAAAAACTATAACAAATCCCATTTCGGTTCTTACTGAAAAGGCGGAGGATTTTGCAGAGGGAAACTTTGACTCAAACCTTGAGGTTTTTTCTCAGGATGAAATAGGAACGCTGGTTGAAACCTTCAACTATATGGGCGGAGTGATGAAGGGGGCAATAAACACAGCTGCCAGCGAAAAGCACAAGCTTGAAATTATCCTTGAAAATATAAACAACGGCATAATTGCATTCAACACAAATCAGGATATTATCTCAATAAATCATGCAGCAAAAAAAATGTTGAACATCGATGAATTTAATGGAATTAGATTTGACAGATTTTTCGAAGAGCTTAATGCGAAAGTGTGCATGGCAGAATTCATATATCTCACAAGATTCCGCACTGAGTTTCGTGAAATTGAAATAAACGGAAAACACATAAAGGCATATTTCTTTCCATTCAAAATGGAGGAAAATCGTGTTGCCGGAGTTGTTTGTGTGTTTACTGATGTAACCGAAGAATTCAACCTTGAAAAATCAAGACGAAAATTTGTGGCGGAGGTCTCTCACGAGTTGAAGACACCGCTGACTACAATCGGTACGTATACAGAAACGTTGCTTGACAACTATCCTGTGGACAAGGATATGGAAATATCATTTCTGAAAACAATACAGAATGAAACCATAAAGATGACAAATCTTGTGAAAAACCTGCTTACTCTTTCAAGGTTTGATGCACAAAGCGTTGAATTGAAGCTTGAAGCCTTTGATTTGGCGGAGATGCTTTCAGAGGTGGTGGAAACCTTTAAGGTGCAGGCTGAAAACAAAAATCAGGAGCTTTTGTATAATACGGTGAGTTCAATTCCTATGATTTATGCGGACAGATTCCAGATTGAAAGAGCCGTTAAAAACATAATCTCAAATTCCCTTAAATATACTCCTGAAAATGGAAGCGTCAAGGTTTTTGCGGGATTTTTGAACAATCAGGCGTATATAAAGATTGAAGATAACGGTATAGGTATTCCTGAAGAGGATATCGCTCACATTTTTGAAAGATTTTATCGTGTGGACAAGGCGCGGTCAAGGGAGCAGGGTGGTACTGGTCTTGGACTTGCCATTGCCAAAGAGATTATTGAAAACCACAAAGGCTCAATTTCAATGGAGAGTCGTATGGGCGAATATACAAGGGTAACAATAAAGCTTCCAATCAGCGCAGGATAAAAAAATGAAACCACCGGAAAAGAAGCCGGTGGTTTTCTGCAAAAAAATACAGAAAAGATAATTTTTTTACATTGACGAAAGCTTAAAAGTGGTGTATACTAACCGTGACAGGAAACAAGTGAGAGGAAAAGGAAATGGCTAAGGATAAAAAAACAAAAACTTCCCTTTCGAAGAACAAAAAAGCCTTTCATGACTATTTTGTTGATGATACCTATGAGGCGGGCATCGAGCTTTTTGGCACCGAGGTCAAGTCCATAAGAGAGGGAAAAATAAATCTCAAAGATAGCTATGTTTCTGTGAAGACTGGCGAGGCGTACCTTATCGGTGCACACATTTCGCCCTATGAAAAGGGAAATATTTTTAATCGTGACCCTCTTCGGAGTAGACGGCTTTTGCTTCACAGACGCGAGATAAACAAGCTTATTGGCCTTACACAGCAGGAGGGGTATACCCTGATTCCTCTGGAGGTTTATCTCAAAGGTTCTTATGTCAAGGTGGCGCTTGGCCTTTGCCGTGGTAAGAAGAACTATGACAAGCGTGATGCCATAGCAGAGCGCGAAGCAAAGCGAAAAATTGACAGAGCGCTGAAAGAACAATACAGATAGATTAAGAAGGAGAAAAATATAAGCTTAACTTATTCCTTATTCACTATTACATCTTCCTTAATATACGGGGGCGCAATGGTTTCGACGGGGATTTTGAAGTATTTGGAGCGAGCCGCAGTGGGTGCTGCGCAAAAAACCCAAATTTTAAAATTAAACGCTAACAATAATTTAGCTTACGCTGCCTAAGTTATAGGCGCTGTCCTCTCTCCCTCACCGCAAGGGAGATAAAGGGCATCAAGTTGAGCGGTGCACATGAATCGGGAAAGCTTTGACCCGGTCACGATTTTATGAAGCTACCCAAAGACAGCGTTTGTCTGTGGACTTTGTCTGAGGGGAATTCTGACCACAGACTACGCTCGTAGCGTCGGATATGGATAGGTTTTCGGACAGGGGTTCAATTCCCCTCGCCTCCACCACGTCGCAGCAAACTATGCTGAAAAAAAGACCGCAAAAGCGGTCTTTTTTGTATGTAATATTTTTCTCAGAAAAGCTTCCTATAACATCAAGGGACTTTCCTATGCTATTCTTTTGAATTTTTGATTGTGGTTGCAATGGTCATGGCGCAGACGCGTTTTGCATCAGCAGCCTTTAAGGCACGGGCGCATTCCATTATGGTTGCACGGGTGGTACAAACATCATCAATCAAAAGAACTGTTTTTCCAAATACGTCTTCAGGTCGAGAGACATCAATAGCACCTTTCAGGTTAGTGAGCCTTTCAACATATGAAAGTTTTGTTTGCTTTTGTGTTTCACGCACTTTCACAAGTATTTCCTTTTGAAAAGGAATCTTGATTTTTGAAGAAAGGGTGCGGCAAAGCAAATCCAGACGGTCGGTTCCTTTGTTACCTGCCTTTCTTGTGTGAGGAGGTGCAGAGCAGATAAAGTCAAAACTCTCACTTAAGTAGCTTTTTTGAAACAACGCATAAAGAAAATCAGCATATGTCCTTGAGTATCCCTCGGTGCTCAGAAACTTGTACCTCACAATGGAGTCCCGAACGTCATTGGTATATTCAAAAACCGACACGATGCGGTCAAAATAATGTGACTCTCCCTCTGCACAAAAATAACAGAGCTGGCGTTTTCCGTGACTCACTATGGGCTTTCCGCATTTTTCGCAACAAAGGCGGCTGGACAAAAAAGAAAGGCTGTCTTTACACTTGTCACAAAGAAGAAGAGGTGTGTTGATTTCCAGAATTTTTTCACAAAAAACGCACTCGGGCGGAAAGAAAAAGTGTTTGAAAATCGCTGTACTCTTGACAAAAAACTTTTTTGCGGTGTTTTTCATTTGCTTTCTCCTTTTGAGGTCAAAAAGCCACCCAAAGTTTTTGGCGGATTTCTTTAATGATGATGGTGATGGTGGTGATGATGTCCTGCAGGAAATTTCGTTTCTATATGACAAAGTTCATCGTGACAATGTTCACCCTCTGTTTCAAGCTCAAGGGTTGCGTGGCAGATGCCGTGCTTTGACAGTTCTTCCCGCACGCTATGCTTTATCTGGTGGTGGTCGCCATTTGTCACAATATGCATTGTTGCATAATTACTCTGGCCATCCATACTCCAAAGGTGGATGTGATGCACACCAAGGACGCCCTCAATTTCCAAAAGGTGTTGCTGTATTTCTTGGGTCTCTATTCCGTGAGGAATTTTTTCAAGAAACAAATCAAGAATTTCTTTCAGGTTTTTGAGAGCATTTATAAGGATAAATACCGCCACGCCAATAGACAAAAGCGGGTCGACAATCTTAAAATCAGTAAACTGCATTACGATTGCTCCAATCAAAACCACAATCCAGCCCAAAACATCTTCAAGCATATGAAGATTTACTGCCCTTTGGTTTAAGGAATCACCCTCACGGGTAACGAGGGCGGCAACAAAGTTCACGGATGCGCCGATTATGGCAAAAACTATCATTCCGCTATAATTTATTTGGGTGGGGTTTATAATTCTATTTGCAGCACTAAAAACAACCAATACTGAGCCAACCAACAGAATGAGGGTGGTGATGACACTGCCCATAACCGAAAAGCGCGCATAACCATATGTGTATTTTTCGTCAGGTTGCTTTTTGCTCTTTTTCTCTAAGAAATAAGAAGCACCAATGCTCGCAGCATCTCCCAAGTCGTGAACAGCATCTGACATAATGGCAATGCTTCCTGTGAAAAGTCCGCCTAAAAATTCAAAAATTGAAAACCCTAAATTTAGTATAAAAGCAATAAGAATGTTTTTCTCCGTTTTCATTTTTCCTCCATCAATATTTCTTTTCTCCCGAAAGAATCATCATTTTGTGGCTGTTTGGCAGAATTTCGGGTTTTACCACTTTTTCTTCCCAAGACTCTGGAGCAAATTCTTCCATTGAAATCGAAATTGCGCTTGCGGCACAGCCCCAGTATTTAAGGAACACTTCGTTGATTTCGTCAACCACTTTTTTCTTGGTTTCTTCATCCTTTGGATAAGCTTTGATTGAAATGTAAGGCATCTTTAACACTCCTTTATATAATGTTTTTAAATTAAAGTTCTATTCTCATCCATATATGAGGGCAATCCTCTTCATATTCTATGTCGCCATATTCACTGAATCCAAGTTTTTTATAAAACTCTTTTGCGTGAAGCTGGGAGTGGAGAATAAGTTTTTTCCCCTTGATGCTGGCGACATATTTTTTTGCGTGTTCTGTGAGGAGGCTCCCAACACCTTTATGGCGATATTCCTTTTTAACTGCGAGTCTTCCCAAGACAAAAACGCCGCTGGTTTCGCTTTCAAACACGCGGCAGGCCCCGATTGAAATATCTTTTTCAAAGGCTACAATATGCGTTGAAACATCGTCCATTTCATCATAATCATAAGAAAATCCCTGTTCAATGATAAAAACCTCTTCACGAACAGCTTTGGCATCCTCTGTAAAATATTCAAAAAACTTAATTTCCATTTTTACGACCTCGGGTTTCATCAATATTCGGTTTTGCCGAGGCTTTTACAACTTGCCTTCGGCCCTTTTTTCAGCCTCTTTCTTTGAATAAATGCAGCCGCAAAAATTTTGTCTGTAAAGATTGTATTCGGTCGAAAGTTTACAAGACCGCTTGTAGCCCTCGCCCTTTTTAAAGTCTGAACAAAGATATTTTGTGCCGTATTTTTCGCCAAGCTCAAGCCCGATTTCATTGAGCCATTTGGCGTTTTTGTGGGGGCTTATGGAAAGGGTGGTGGTCACATAGTCAAAGCCGTTTTCTTTGGCAAAAGCCACCGATTTTTCAAGGCGGAGGAAGAAGCACTTTTTGCATCGTGCGCCGCCCTCGGGCAAATCCTCCATTCCTGCAACAACATTTTCAAATTCGCTACCGTCAAAGGCGGGTGCGATGATTTCTATTTTGTCAAGACCCATACAGAGAAGAAGTCTTTGAAGCTCATTGAGGCGAAAATCAAACTCTTCCCGAGGGGAAATGTTGGGATTATAAAAAAACAAAGTAATGTCGAAAACCCTTGAAAGCTCCTGAAGAACAGCACTGGAGCAGGGGGCACAACAGGCGTGGAGCAAAAGCCTTGGACGGCGTCCTGAGGCTTTTATTTTTTCAATTTCCGCATCCATGCGTTTTTTATAGTTTTCAGCCATTTTTCCTCCAAAAAATCACCCGTCAAAAACGGGTGACATTTTTCTAAAATTGCCCGTGAAAACGGGTATCTTTCTCTGTTTTCAATATCTTGGCGGATGATAGGTTGAGCTTCTGCGACGTTTTCTTTTACTTTTCTTAATCGCACGGACAAAGCCGATAACGATGAGTGCCACAAAGCCAAGCACCAAGCCAAAGAATACGTAAACAACCAGCCTTATAACCTTTATTCCCCAGAGCCATTCGCCAAAGGTCTGGATAAAACCAAGAAAATGGCGGTCAAGCTCAACTGTTGAAATGAGGTTGACTTCACCCACTTTTCTGCCCTCGTAATTGAAAATCGCTTTGCCGATTACCTGCCCTGATTTTATGGGAGCATAGACTTTTTCGGGGATTTCGGTGGTTATGGTTACCTTTTCGGTGTCCCCGTTTTTGGGGAAAAGAGCATCAAGGTTTTCTTCTGCTGAAAGCAGAAGATGGTCAGTTCCGTCTGCCGCCTGCTTAACTTTTACCTCGCCAAAAATATCGTCTCGTTTTGCTAAGCGCTCAGCCTTAAATTCTGTAAGTCCGAATTCAAGGATTGCCTTTGATTCGTTATGTGAAATTGAGATGTCTTCGGCGTTGAAAAGCACGCTGATAACAGATTTGTCGCCATTTTGGGCAGATGACACAAGACAATATCCCGCCTCAGAGGTGGAGCCTGTTTTTATACCTGTTGCATATTCGTAAAAATAATAAGGATACCTCATTCTTGAAACAAGGTTGTTGGTGTTTATGAAATATCTCTTGTCTGACATATTTGTTGCAGGAAGATAAATGTGAGCACATTCCACAATGCCTCGGAATGTTTTGTTCTTCATTGCAAAATATGCCATCTGGGACATATCATATGCTGTTGTATAATGCTGTGGATGATGAAGTCCGTGGGGATTTTCAAAACGGGTGGAGGAAAGCCCAAGCTCCTTTGCTTTTTCGTTCATTCTTGCAACAAAAGCTTCAATGCTTCCCGAAACGCCCTGAGCAATGGTTACCGCCGCATCGTTACCTGAGGCAATGAGAAGACCCTCCAAGAGATTTATAAGCTTCATTTCTTCCCCGACTTTGAGTCCAACGCTGCTTCCGTCAGGGTCAAGGGTGTCAAAAGCCTCTTTTTGAAGAACGAGAGGCTGGTCAAGACTTATCTCGCCCTTTTCCACCGCATCAAGTGCCACAATAGCGGTCATAATTTTCGTGGTGCTGGCAGGGAACATAACCTTTTCGGAATTTTTTTCATAAAGCACGTTTCCTGTTTTTCCATCTATAAGAATTGCTGCTTCACCCGAAATCGTGGGGGCAGCCACAGCGCAAAGGGGCGCACACGAAAAGAACATCAGCATCGCTACTGACAAAAGGGCAAAGTGTTTTTTGATTCCCTTTGAAGAAAGTTTTCTTTTCATTGTTCTCTCCTTTTGTTAATTTTTGTTTCCTTTTTCCAGTTTGTCACGTTCTGCCTGAGAAAGCCGCACATATTGGGGAACAAGGTCGCCATAGGGTGTGGTTTCGCCTGTTTTGAGCTTAGAAAGTCCGATTTCTGCCACCGCACCGCCCAGGTTGAAGTTGTTTATTCTTGGTGCGAAAAAGGCACGGCCTTTAAGTTCTGCCTTGATTTCGTCCTCAAAAACCAAGGTTCCGTCCCCCATAAAAAGAACATCCTTGTTTGTATTTTTCAGTTCATCAATAAGGTCCGAAAGTGCAAGGGCGCGGTCATCGCAAAGCCTTGTCATATCAGCTTTTCCGCCCTGAAACAAGGCGTTATATACCTGATTTCGCCTTGCGTCAAGGATGGGACAAAGGATTCCGTCAAAAAATTTCGACGGGAACGCCAGTGCCTCAAGGGTTGAAACCTCGATGCAGGGTTTCCTTGTCGCCTGAGCCAAGGCTTTTGCAGTAGCAACACCAATCCTCACCCCTGTGAATGAGCCTGGTCCCACCGCTGCCGCAAATGCATCAACTGCTGCTGGCTCAATTTCTGCCGCCTCAAACATTTTTTCTATCTGGGGCATAAGCCTCTGGGAGTGTGTTTTATTCTGATTTAAAACCGTTTGTGCAACCATTATTTTGTCGCTCACAAGTGCTGCAGTGGCAGCTGCACAGCAGGTGTCAATTCCAAATATAAGCATTTCAGTTCTCCATTTTTTCAATAAGAATCTCTCGGTAATCATTTCCCTTTGAGGTGTCTTTTTTAATTTCCACCTTGAAATAGCCCCTTGGCAGAACAGCTTCAATGTTTTGTGCCCATTCCACAAGACAAATCCCATCGCCAAAGAAATAATCATCCAGCCAGTCGCAGTCATCTATGCTTGCATTTTCAAGACGGTAAGCGTCAAAGTGATAGACGGTTTTTTTGCCACTGTATTCATTGACGATAGTAAAGGTAGGACTTGAAACGTCATCGTCAATTCCAAAAAACTCTGCGACGCCTTTGGTGAAAGCAGTCTTTCCCGCACCTAAATCACCGATAAGCGCAACAACGCTCCCTTCCATCAGGTCTTTGGCAAAGCTTTTCGCTATATCCCGTGTTTCTTGTTCGCAAGTGCTTATGAACTGCTTCATTCTGACGAAACTTCCTCTCAAGGTTTTATATATATTATTTTAACTTTATTCTGTCTTAAAGTCAATACAAAACTATTGAAATTTGTCTTATTTTGTTGTATACTTATTTTATCAGTTTTGTTTTGACTTAAAGAAGCCGCCTTGTGCCCGTCAAGGTTGGGCTCTTAAATTTCGGGCAGAAAGGCAATGAATTGTTTTGGCAAACAAACGAGTTGACAAACATAACTATTATCTTGATATCGCTGAAACCGTGATTGAAAGGGGAACTTGTCTTCGCAGGAATTTCGGCGCAATAATCGTAAAGAACGATGAAATCATTTCGACAGGCTACACAGGGGCGCCAAGGGGAAGACAGAATTGCATCGACCTTGGTGTGTGTATCCGTGAAAAGCTTGCTATTCCCAGGGGCGAACGCTATGAGCTGTGCCGCAGTGTCCACGCCGAAGCCAACTGCATTATAAGTGCAAAGCGCGGTGATATGATTGATTCCACCCTCTATCTTGTGGGAAAGGATTATAAGACAGGTGAAATCGTTGAAAACACCTCAAGCTGTTCAATGTGCAAACGCCTTGTTATAAACGCAGGCATCAAAAATGTTATTATCCGCAATAGCCCCACAGAATATACAGTGGTAGATGTTTCAGACTGGGTAGAAAATGACGAATCGGTTGAAGGGATTTTTGGGTATTAGAAAAAGAAAAACGGTCGCACAAGCGACCGTTTTTTTGTTATTCTTCTTTTCCGTCAATAAGAAAATTGTAAGATACATCAAAAAGATGTTTAAGGGCTTGCAACTCAAAATCTGTTACATACCTTTTGTTTGTTTCTATACGGGTTATCACGTTTTTGTCCATATCAATGCCAACAAGCTGTAGTTCTCTTGCCAAATCCCGCTGAGAAAGGTTTGCCCGCTTTCGCAATTCCTTAAGCCTTTCGCCTATAAGATTTTTGCCTATGGCACCAATTCGTTGTTTCATATATATCACCTACATAAAATTTGTATCATTTTTTGCACTTTATACATTGATTTTATGTTATTTTTGTGATATAGTTGGTTGTAAAAGTGAGACAAAAATAATTTTGTTAAAACTTTTTGTGGCCAGACAAGCGGAAAGAGGATAGCTTTTAGCTATCCTCTTTGCGTTAAATAAGTTTATAGATGCGTTTTTCATCCCAACAAAACATCTGACACAAGCATCACGCAAAAGCCAATAAGAAGAGCATAAGTTGCGCCCCGCTGACTTCCGTGAGCATGGGTTTCGGGTATCATTTCGTCGCTGATTACATAGAGCATTGTTCCTCCTGCAAAGGCAAGCGCAAAGGGGAGTATCACCAAAGAAATGCTTACCGCAAAATATCCTAGGAATGTGCCGACCACCTCAACAAGTCCTGTGAGCATAGCACAAACAAAGGTTTTTTTGGGGGAGACGCCTGCGGCTATCATAGGCCCGATAATCACCATCCCCTCAGGGATGTTCTGAAGAGCAATACCGCCCGCTATCAAAAGTGCCTGACCGGCATCGCCTGAGCCAAAGCCAACACCTGCCGCAATACCTTCGGGAAGATTATGTATGGCGATTGCCGATACAAAAAGCAGTACGCGGCTTAAAGAGGCGTTGTTGTGGTTTTCGGGCTCTGCGCCCACCATTTTGTGAAGATGAGGAACTATTTTATCAATAAGGTTAAGACAAATTGCACCCACAAAAATTCCTGCAACTGTCACAAGAAGACCCCACCTTCCGCCATATTTTAGAGCAGGAAGAATAAGACCCAGGATTGCTGCAGCAAGCATAACTCCTGCAGCAAAGGAAAGGACAATGTCAGAAAATCTGTGAGATGCTTTCTTAAAAATAAAGCCAATAAGCGCACCAATCACCGTGGCGCCGCCGACGCCCAAGGCGGTTATAAGGACTAATTTCATAAAAACACCCTCTTTTTTTATCCTCCGAACTTAAAATTCAGGGGCACAGCTCGCACTGTGCCCCAAACAGTTATTCTTCTGAAAATTGGTCTTTGCCTACACCGCAGAGGGGGCAAACAAAATCTTCGGGCAAATCCTCAAATTTTGTTGAAGGCGCAATGCCGTGTTCAGGTGCGCCGAGTTCTTCGTCATAAACCCATCCGCATACGTCGCATACATACTTTTTCATTTTTTCACCTCCGTTTTATTTTATATTATTATCCTAAAACTCTATGGTTAAACCATATACCAATTCCTGTGCAAGCAAATCAATTTCCTTGCGGCTGTTTTCGTCAAGAGCAGACAAAATCTTCACACTATTTGTAGCAAAGTCAAGGTTTTTGCATTTTGAAAGTTCTTCTTTCATAATTTTAGCAGCTAAAGGCGCCCAGCTTCCGTTTTCTATGAGGGCAACCTTTCTGTTTTGATAGTTTCTTTCGGTCAGGTGGTCAAGAAACTCCCTCATAAACGGGAAGATGTCTGCATTGTAAGTGGTGGTAGCAAGCACAAGCTTGTCATATCTGAAAGCATCTTCTGTGGCCTCTGCCATATCGCATCTTGCAAGGTCGTTAAGAACCACTTTTTTTGCGCCCAGCTCTTTCAGTTTTTCAGCAAGATAAAGAACAGCACTTTTTGTGTTGCCATAAACCGAGGTGTAGGCAATCACAATACCTTCTTCTTCGGGCCTGTAGCTTGACCACTTGTCATAAAGGTCAATATAATATCCAAGATTTTCCGAAAGAATTGGTCCGTGGAGAGGACAAATCTTTTGGATATCAAGGCTTGATGCTTTTTTGAGAAGACTCTGCACCTGAGGACCATATTTTCCGACTATGCCGAAATAATAACGCCTTGCCTCACAAGCCCAGTCTTCATCGGCATCGAGTGCCCCAAACTTTCCAAAGCCGTCAGCAGAAAAGAGGACCTTGTCAAAGCTGTCATAGGTCACAATAACCTCGGGCCAGTGTACCATTGGTGCTGTCACAAAGGTGAGGGTATGCTTTCCAAGAGAAAGGGTGTCGCCCTCGCCCACCGTGATTTGCCTTTCGGGAAAGTCTGTTCCGAAAAAGTTTTTCATCATAGCAAAAGCTTTTGCGGATGAAACTATTCTTGCACTGGGGTATGCCTTGGTGAATTCAAGAATACTTGCCGAGTGGTCGGGCTCCATATGCTGAACCACCAAAAAATCGGGTTTTCTGCCGTTTAAAGCATCGTTGATGTTGTCAAGCCACTCACTGCTGAATTTTATATCCACCGAGTCCATAACCGCGATTTTCTCATCATCAATGATATATGAATTATATGCCATTCCGTTTGGAACAATGTATTGTCCTTCAAAAAGGTCAATTTCGTGGTCGTTTACTCCTACATATTTGATATCGTTTGTTATGTTCATTTTCATGATCTCCTTT
>JAZNNB010000018.1:0-5017 GCA_045580025.1 Clostridia bacterium | reverse complement strand
CGAAGGCACACTCGCAAAAGGTTGTTAGTGAAACAAAGTCGTTATGAGCGCGTTTGCAAGTGAGTACCGACTTGAACGTGCCCTTTTGCGAAAAAGGAGCAGCAACGTAGCATATGAAAAATGACCGCTCTTATAAGCGGCCATTTTGATTGCAGCGCAGTTTGCTGCGACGTGGAGCTTGTGACGCCGGAGCGTAAATTCGATATGCTGGTGGCATATTGATAGCACCGGATTGTGAAAAGCGACAGCTTTTCATAACTTGAGAAAAACGCAAAGCGTTTTGTAACCACGTTGGTACGCAGTACCCCGAACCGAAGACCTGCGCAAAGAAAACACCTCCGGTGTTTTCAACATCACCCGCAGGTCGCAGAAAGAAAAAAGCACTCGGTCGAAAAAATCGACTAAGTGCTTATCTTGGAGCTTGTGACGGGACTCGAACCTGCGACCTGCGCATTACGAATGCGCTGCACTACCAACTGTGCTACACAAGCAAAAACATATAACATCCAAAGTATACTATACCGTTTGCCGTTTGTCAAGAATTTATCCATTCTGTGCCCATTATTTTTTATTGACTCAAGCTTCTCTTTATGCTAAAATTAACAAAAATCCTTTTTAAAAAAGGGGAGAGGCAAAATGCAGAAAATTGCAATAATTGACCTTGGCTCAAACTCTGTGAGGATGAGCATTTTTGAGATAAATACAGACGGCACCTTTACCCAAACCGCAGCCTTTCGCAGTATGATAAAGCTCAGCGAGGGGATGACGGCCGATATGTGCCTTAAAAACGAGGCGCAACTCCGTGCCATAAAGGCACTTCTTGAATACAAAAATATTCTCACTCAAAAAAACATATCAAACATTCGTGCAGTTGCCACAGCTGCCGTACGAAAATCAAAAAACGGCAAGCAATTTCTTGCTTCAGTCAAAGACCTTACCGGTATAACCATTGAAGTTATAGACGGTGAGACCGAAGCCCGACTTGACTGCCTTGCAGTGAGCAAATCTTTGGGCATAAAAGATGCTGTTATCTGCGACATTGGCGGCGGCAGCACCGAATTCATTGCTTTCAAAAACGGCGAAATGATTTCCCCTGCCATAAGCATCCCTATGGGCTCGCGCTCACTTTTTGAAATGTTTTTCCCTTGCGGTGAAACGGAAGACACTATCAGAGAAGCTACCGCTTTTGTTAAAAAACAGCTCACATGTATCCCTTGGCTTTCGGAAATGCAAAACGTCTCCGTGGCAGGTATTGGGGGAACTCTCCGTGCCCTTGCGAAATATAATATGTCGGACAACAGCCCCTCACCCGTCAAAAACCTCAAAATTCCGTCAAAAGAAATCGACGAAGCCTTTGACACAATCAAGAAGGCATCCCCCGATGAACGCCGCACCTTCTCAGGCATCGGCACAGAACGCTGCGACATAATCCTCGCAGGACTTCTTCCCCTTATGGAACTTAAAACTCTCATAAATTCGCCCGAACTTATTGTTTCAGATGTAGGCGTTCGGGAAGGTCTTCTCCTTGACTTCCTTGCATCAAAAAACCAAAACGAATAAATTTCCACAAACCTTCAAAAACTATCCAAAAAGTTTCTGGAGGTTTTTTTATGCTCAAAAAATATTTAAAACCCGCCTCCATCGGCTTTGCCACGGGAATCCTCAACGGGCTTTTCGGAGCAGGAGGTGGCTCGGTATTGGTTCCGCTGATGGAAAAGTTTCTGAAAATAGACGAACACAAATCCCACGCCACCGCCATCCCCGTAATTCTTCTTATGTCGGCAGTAAGCTCTTTTCTCTATATAAGACGCGGCTTTTTCGATTTCCGCATCTGGCTTTTTGTTTCAATAGGCGGCGTGGTAGGCGGATTTTTGGGCGCAAAGTTCCTTAAAAAAATTCCGAAAAAATGGCTGAAAATTGGCTTTGGCACGGTAATCTCTGTCACCGCCGCAAAAATGATTTTTTAAGGAGGAAAAACTTTGACAAACATTTTAATCGGCTTTGCCAGCGGAATAATCAGTGGCATGGGCATCGGGGGCGGTGCAATTTTAATTCCCCTCATCACTATCTTTGAAAGCCTGAACCAACAAACAGCTCAAGGAATAAACCTCACCTATTTCATCCCCACCGCCATAATTGCGACCATAGTCCACATAAAAAACAAAAACATCGTCACAAGAACTGCCTTAACCCTTGGACTTTCAGGTCTCCCTGGTGCAATAATCGGTTCACTTCTTGCCACCGCTATCCACGGCGATACTTTGAGGAGGATGTTTGGATTTTTTTTGCTTCTGGTGGGTATTTATGAAATATATAAAGGTTTTAACCTCAATCACAAGTAGAATTTGTTAAAAAATAATCAAATTTATTGTTGACTAGAGTTTAAAAAAGTTATATACTATTAATAATACGATTTTTTTAATATTAAGGAGTGTTTTTTATGAACAGAGTGTACAACTTTTCAGCAGGACCCTCTATGCTTCCCCTTGAGGTTCTTGAGCAGGCAGCGGCCGAGATGATAAACTATAACGGCTCAGGCATGTCCGTTATGGAAATGAGTCACCGTTCCCCTGTTTATGATGAAATAATCAAACAGACAGAGGCAGATTTCAGGACTCTTATGAATATCCCCGACAACTACAAAGTGCTCTTCCTCCAGGGCGGTGCATCAACACAGTTTGCTGCAATCCCCTTGAATCTTATGAAAACAGGAAAAGCAGACTACGTTGTTTCAGGTCAGTTCTCAGGCAAGGCATTCAAAGAAGCGAAGAAATACGGTGATGCCAAATGTATTGCAACATCCGAAGACAAAACTTTCAGCTACATACCCGAAATCACACCTGATATGGTAAGAGAAGACGCTGACTATGTTCACGTTTGCTACAACAACACCATTTTCGGCACAAAATATCCCGAAGTTCCAAACGTTGGTGACAAAATCTTAGTTGCTGATATGTCATCATGCATCACAAGTGAACCCGTTGACGTTACAAAATTTGGCGTTATCTATGCAGGTGCACAGAAGAATATGGCACCAGCTGGTCTCACTGTTGTTATTATCCGTGAAGACCTTATGGGAAATGCCCGTGAAGATATCCCCACAATGCTTGACTACAAGACAATGGCAGACAACGATTCTATGTACAACACACCTCCTTGCTATGCAATTTATGTTGCAGGTCTTGTTTACAAATGGGCTCTTAAGAACGGCGGACTTGATGCTATGAAAGAAAGAAATGAAAAGAAAGCAGCTCTTCTTTATGACTTCCTTGATGAGTCAAAGCTTTTCAAGGCAACCGCTGAAAAGAAATATCGTTCAATGATGAACGTTTGCTTCGTTACAGGCGATGAGACACTTGACAAAAAGTTCTGCAAGGAAGCAGCAGACGCAGGCTTTGTAAACCTCAAAGGCCACCGCAGCGTTGGCGGTATGCGTGCAAGCATCTACAACGCTATGCCCCAAGAGGGTGTTGCGGCTCTCGTTGAGTTTATGAAAAAATTTGAGGCAGAAAACGCCTAAGGAGGTTTTTCAAAATGTATAAGGTTCAGACTTTAAATAAAATTGCAAAAATCGGTCTCAATGTATTTGACGACAAATATACCTTCGGTGACGAGGTTGAAAATCCAGATGGTATAATCCTCAGAAGCTTCAATATGCACGATATGGAGCTTCCCGAAAGTCTTTCCGCCGTTGCCCGTGCAGGTGCCGGCACAAACAATATCCCCATTGACAAATGCAGCGAACGCGGCATCGTTGTTTTCAACACCCCCGGTGCAAACGCAAACGCTGTTAAAGAATTGGTTATCGCAGGTCTTCTTCTCGCATCAAGAAAGGTTGTTCAGGGTATCAACTGGGCAAAGACTCTCATCGGCGAGGGCGACCAGGTAGGAAAATTGGTTGAAAAAGGCAAGTCAAACTTCGTAGGTCCTGAAATCACGGGCAAGACCCTCGGCATCATCGGTCTTGGTGCTATCGGTGTAAGGGTTGCAAACGCTGCTCACGCTCTTGGTATGAACGTTATCGGCTATGACCCATACCTTTCGGTTGACGCCGCTTGGAGTATGACCCGTGCCGCTAAAAAGGCAAACGACCTTGACACAATCCTTGCAGAGAGCGATTATATTTCAATCCACGTTCCTGCAACAAAGGATACAAAGGGAATGTTCAATCAAGACCTCTTCAAAAAGGTTAAAAAAGGTGCTAGACTCCTCAACTTCTCACATACAAAATTGATTAATGACGCTGCAGTTATCGCAGCGCTTCAAGACGGAACCGTTGCTGCATACGTTACTGACTTTGCAACAGAGGAGCTTTTAAAATGCGAAAGCGTTGTTGTTATGCCCCACCTTGGTGCATCAACTCCTGAAAGCGAAGACAACTGTGCTGTTATGGCAGCTCAGGAGCTCAAAGACTTTTTGGAAAACGGAAACATCCGCAACTCAGTGAACTTCCCCAACTGTGATATGGGAAAGGTATGCGGCTCACGTGTTACCATTGCTCACAAGAACATCCCGTCAATGATTACAAAAATCACCGACATTTTTGCAAAAGACGGCATCAACATTGAAAATATGACGAACAAGAGCAAAGGTGATTTGGCTTACACAATGATTGACACTCACAGCGCTCTTGACGGCACAATCAAAGATGACCTCAAAGCAATCGAGGGCGTTATCAAGGTATCACTTTATACCGAATAATTTATGAAAATCTTGGCAGATTGGACGGTCGCGGGCACAAGGAGCAATCCTGTGCGTGAGGAAAGTCCGAGCTCCGCAGGGCAGGGTGCAAGGTAACCCCTTGTGAAGGCAACTTCAAGGAAAGTGCAACAGAAATATACCGCCGAAATTTTTCGGTAAGGGTGAAATGGTGAGGTAAGAGCTCACCCACAGTCTGGCGACTGGCTTGTGATGTAAACCCCACCTGGAGCAACACCTGATTAGGAGGCAAAGCTTGCCCGGCATCTCCGTGGAAGGTGGCTTGAGCCTTGCAGTGATGCAAGGTTTAGATAGATGA
>JAZNNB010000017.1:0-25256 GCA_045580025.1 Clostridia bacterium | reverse complement strand
CAGGTATCGAGAATGTTATGGCACTTCGTGGTGATATTCCGGCTGAACTCGAGAATGCAGACAGAAGCAAATGGGACTATAATTACGCAACAGATTTAATCAGGGAGCTTAAAAGTATAAATCCTGACTTCTGCATTGGTGGTGCTTGTTACCCTGAAATCCATCCCGAAAGCACTAATCAGAAAGAAGATATAAAAAGACTTAAAGAAAAAGTCGAGGCAGGTTGCGACTTCCTTACAACACAGATGTTCTTTGATAACAATCTTCTTTACAACTTCCTTTATAAAATTCGTGAAGCGGGAATTACTGTACCCGTAGTACCTGGTATTATGCCAATTACAAACGCAAAGCAAGTAGAAAGAGCAATTAAACTTTCAGGCTCATTTATGCCACAACGATTTAAAAGTCTTGTAGATAAATTTGGTAGTGACCCTGACGCTATGAAACAAGCAGGTATTGCTTATGCTACCGACCAGATTATAGATTTGTATGCAAACAATATAAAAAATGTTCACGTGTATTCAATGAATAAGCCGGACGTAGCGAAAAAGATTCAAGAAAATCTTTCGGATATTTTAGGAAAATGAAATCAGTAGTTATAACAAAAATTTATGATGCACCGCCCTTTTGTGAAAGAGAGGCGCTTCGGTATGCCGGATGCAAAGAGGCGGATGAAAATATAATAAAGCTTTTAAATTCGTGCAAGAAAGAGGCTTGGGAAAAGCTTTCCTATAAGGTATGCTATATTGAGCTTGATGTGAAGACGGATGGGGTAATTTGTGATTTTGGGGTTTTTAAGGTTCGGTCTCGTGACCTTTCGAAGAATATTTGTGGTTGCGAAAGGGCTATTTTGTTTTCGGCGACTGTTGGGATTGAAATTGACAGACTCATAGCAAAATACGGACGGATTTCACCCACTAAGGCCCTGATGTTTCAGGCTATCGGGGCTGAACGAATAGAGGCTTTGTGTAATGCTTTTTGTGGGGATATTGAAAATGAAAAAAATGTACACATGAGACCGAGATTCAGCCCGGGATATGGGGATTTGAAACTTTTGGTGCAAAAAAAAGTGTCTGAAATTTTGAATCTTTCCAAAAATATTGGCGTTACTTTAAATGACAGCCTTTTACTTTCGCCGTCAAAATCTGTTACGGCTTTTGTTGGGATAACCCAAGAGGAAGAAACTAATATGCCAAAAAAATGCGCGAATTGTGAGAAAAAAGATTGTATGTTCAAAGAGGTGCAAAAATGAACTTTCGAGATTTTTTGAAAGAGAATATAGTTTATCTTGACGGGGGTATGGGAACTCTGCTTCAGGGATTTGGACTGACTCCCGGGGAATTTCCTGAGAGATGGAATATTTCGCATTCGGAAATAATTACAAAGATACACAAAGGATATTTTGATGCAGGTAGCAATGTAGTATCCACAAACACCTTTGGGGCAAACTGTCTTAAGTTTTCTGAACAAGAACTGGAAGAAATAATAAAAGCTGCCATTGAAAATGTAAAACAGGCAAGAAATGAAAGTGCGTCAAAAAAAGAAAAGTTTGTTGCTCTCGATATTGGCCCCACGGGGAAACTTTTGAAACCTTTTGGAGACCTAGATTTTGAAGATGCGGTTGAGGTTTTTGCGAAAACCGTGCGTCTTGGCACAAAATACGGAGTTGACCTTATACTCATTGAAACAATGAACGATAGCTATGAAACAAAAGCGGCACTTCTTGCGGCAAAAGAGAATAGCAGTCTTCCGGTGCTTGTTTCAAATGCCTATGGTGAAGACAAAAAGCTTATGACTGGGGCGACGCCTGCGGCGATGGTTGCACTCCTTGAGGGGATGGGCGCTGATGCAGTGGGTGCAAATTGCTCTCTTGGTCCCGTTCAGCTTCGGGAAGTGGTCTATGAACTTCTTGATAAGGCTTCTGTTCCGGTGCTTGTAAAGCCCAATGCGGGACTTCCCAAGGTGGTGGATGGAAAGACGATTTTTGATGTGGATGCAGTTTCCTTTGCCAATGAGGTTTCTGACTTCATAAAGCGTGGTGTCCGCGTGGCAGGAGGTTGTTGCGGAACAACACCGGAATATATAAGTGAACTTGTAAAATTAAGCGTGGATATTTTGCCAAAGCCTATCTTTGACAAGAAAATCACCGCTGTTTCGTCATATACACATGCGGTTGAATTTGGTGAAAGCCCGATTCTTATTGGTGAAAGAATAAACCCCACCGGCAAAAAACGGCTCAAGCAGGCACTAATTGAAAAGGATATGGAATATATTCTCACAGAAGGAGCAAACCAGCAGGAAAAAGGGGTGCACATACTTGATGTAAACGTGGGACTTCCTGAAATAAATGAAAAGGAAATGCTTGAAAATGCGGTATGCGAGCTTCAGGCGGTGATAAATTTGCCTCTCCAGATAGATACGGCTGATTTTGAGGCTATGGAAAGTGCTCTCAGACGATATAACGGAAAGGCACTTATCAACTCGGTAAACGGCAAGAAAGAAAGTATGGAAAGAGTTTTCCCTCTTGTCAAAAAATATGGCGGCGTGGTGGTTGCTCTCACTCTTGATGAAAATGGAATACCAAACACCGCGGAAGGCAGATTTCAGATAGCCAAGAGAATTTTAGAAACGGCTAAAAAATTTGGAATAGACAGGAAAAACATAATTTTTGATACCCTTGCTATGACCATAAGTGCAGACAAGGATGCGGCAAAGGTAACTCTCGGGGCATTGAAACTGATAAAAGAAAAACTTGGCTGTCACACATCTTTGGGCGTATCAAATGTATCCTTTGGACTTCCAAATCGTGATGCGGTGAACAGTACGTTTTTCGCTCTTGCTCTTCAAAACGGTCTTTCGGCGGCTATTATGAACCCACATTCCGCTGATATGATGAAGACCTATTATTCATACAGGGCGCTTTCTGGACTTGATGAAAATTGCGCTGATTATATTGGTGCAGCGGAAACATTTGCTCAAGTTTCGGCTGTGGAGACAGAGGGTAAAAAACAATCGGTTGCAGGTGAGGACACGACACTTGCTCAAGCAATAGAAAAAGGTTTCAAAGAAAAGGCCGGTGAAATAACGGCAGAGCTTCTCAAACATACAATGCCCCTTGAAATTGTGCAAAACGAAATAATTCCTGCCCTCAACAAGGTTGGAGAGGGGTTTGAAAGGAAAAGGGTTTATCTTCCCCAGCTTCTTATGAGTGCTGAAGCAGCGAAAAGTGCTTTTGAAAAAATAAAGGATTTTATGAAAGGCACAAGTGAAAAATCTGTGTCAAAGGGGACCATTATTATTGCTACTGTCAAAGGGGATATTCACGATATAGGGAAAAATATTGTGAAGCTTCTTCTTGAAAATTATGGTTTCAGCGTTATTGATATGGGGAAGGATGTACCCCCTGAAAAAATAGTGGAAAAGGCCATTGAAAGAGAGTGTGCCCTTGTGGGGCTGAGTGCTCTTATGACCACCACTGTTCCGGCAATGGAAGAAACCATAAGACAGCTTAAAAGTCTTGCGCCATGGTGCAAAACGGTGGTGGGAGGAGCTGTTCTTACAAAGGAATATGCTGAGAAAATCGGGGCGGATAAATATGCCAAAGATGCTATGGAAACAGTTCGCTATGCGGAGGAAATTTTTGGATAGAAACAAAACTACAGTATGAGAAAGAAGGACACAAAAAATGAATATGATTTTTGAAAGAAAGCTTCCTATACCAAAGGAAGTAAAAGAGCTTTATCCTTTGTCGACTGAGCTTAAAAAAGTAATAGATGAAAGGGCGAGGGAACTAAAAGATATTTTTACTGGAAAATCCGACAAAATGGCACTTATTATCGGACCGTGCTCGGCGGATAATGAAGAAAGCGTTATTGATTATATATCAAGGCTTCGTGCCGTTCAGGAAAAGGTAGAGGACAAAATTTTCATTGTTCCCAGAATATACACAAATAAGCCCAGAACAACCGGAGACGGATATAAGGGTATGCTCCATCAGCCCGACCCCAATGAAAAGCCGGATATGTATAAAGGAATTGTTGCAATCCGTGAGCTGCATATTCGTGCTCTCAAAGAAACCGGATTTTCCTGCGCGGACGAAATGCTTTATCCTGAAAATCACAGATATTTAAATGATATATTAGCCTATGTGGCGATTGGAGCTCGTTCGGTGGAAAACCAACAACATCGTCTTACTGCCAGCGGACTTGACATTCCTGTGGGGATGAAAAATCCTACAAGCGGCGACATTTCTGTTATGATGAGTTCTATTACTGCTTCCCAGCACAGCCACACGTTTATTTACAGAGGCTGGGAGGTATGTTCAAAAGGGAATGATTTGGCTCATGCAATTCTTCGTGGATATGTGAACAAGCATGGCCAGTCTATGCCGAATTATCATTATGAGGATTTGGTGCATCTTTGCGAAACTTATGCGAAGTCGGGACTTAAGAATCCTGCTGTTATTGTTGACACCAACCACGCCAATTCAGGAAAGAAACATCTCGAACAGCCAAGGATTCTGAAAGAGGTGCTTCACAGCTGCCGTCACGATGCGGACGTAAAGAGAATGGTAAAAGGATTTATGATTGAAAGCTATATTGAAGACGGAGCACAAAAAATAGGTGAATGCATCTACGGAAAGTCAATTACCGACCCGTGCCTTGGATGGGAAAAGACTGAAAAACTTATTCTTGATATGGCCGATTTGCTGTAAATAATTTTAAATTAAAGAGAAAAGGTGTTAACGTGAAAGTTCCTTTCCCGTTATTGCCTCCGGCAGATTAAATTGCCCGTGCGAAATTTTCTTCACCTTCGTTCAGAAATGCACATGGGCGTAAAAATCTCTTATCATTCCTTGCCATACGGATAAGAGAAATTTACTATTTACTATTTGTGCCGACGCATGGCGGCGGAATGGAGATTTTTATGGACAAACAAAGACAAGAGGCAAAAGAGATTGTGAAAAATCTTTCGTTTAAAGAAAAAATAAAACATTTTTGGTATTATTACAAAATACACACAATATGTATAGCTTTTGCGGTTGTACTTGTCGTCACAACCACCGTACAGTGTATGAGGCAGATAAAGTATGATATGAGTATTGCATATTACAGTGTGAGACATATTGAGCAGATACAGCTTGATGCACTCACTGACCTTTTGGAAACGATGGTAGAGGACACCAATGAAAATGGCTCTGTGGATGTGTTTATATCATTCCTTTCGGGCGACATAACGGCAAAACTTCTTGATCAGTATGCACAGATGGGTTATCAAAAGATGCAAATTGAGGTTGCGACAGACGAATACCAAAGCTTTATACTTGACAAAGATTATCTTGATATGATGGAAAGTCTTTATCCTGATGTTATAGACAGCGTTTTGAAAATAAGCGATGTTCCTGAAATAAAGGATGCTATCGGACTTTCTGAAGATGAAGAACTGTATCTTGTTACTACTAAAATGTTTGACTGGTCAAAAGAAGATAAGGATAAGGTGAATGAACATAAAAATGCCGTAGTAATTAAAGAATACTTTGAAGAAAAAATTAAATAAAACAAAAAAGGATACTCCAAAATATGCGGGGTATCCTTTTTTTGACAAATCAAAGTTTAGTCCATTTTGTCAACAATCGGTTCATCTTTAAAGAAGAAAGAAATTGACCAAAGACCGGCAATGCCTACGAGGGTAAAGATTATACGGCTGATAAGAGAAAGCTGTCCGCCAAAAAGCGAGGCAACGATATCTATACCGAAAAGACCGATACTTCCCCAGTTGATTGCGCCGATTATGACAAGAATCAAAGCAATAACGTTCATATCAGTAAACCGCTCCTTTTTTTATTGATTGATTTGTTCACTTTTATTTTGGCAATAAAGATGAAAAAGTATTCATCCATATTTTGAATAAAGGTTTAAGTTTTGCAAACAATAAATAAAAAAAGAAACGGACTTTTATTTTATGATAAAAAAAACTATTCTCAAAATGTTTATTGTGGCTTTGGTGTTTTTTGCTGCCTGTTTTGTTGTGGGGAATTCAAAGGCAAATAATAATGCTTATGAAAAGGGAAACGATAATTCACACATTGAAGCCGCACGGGAAATATCTGCTTTTGAGGGTGTTATAGATGCGGCGGTGATAAGCTATGAGGGAAAGACCATGGCGGGAGTAAGCATTGATGAAAACTGTGACAAGGGAGAGGTTTTGCTTTTTGCAGAAAGCCTACTAAAGAGGACATTGGGTGAAGATGAGGTGTATTATGTATCGGTTGGGGATGAAACGGCAGAAAAGATAATTGAGCTCGGTCTTTATCTTGATACTGATATGGATAGGAAAATACTTGAACAAAGGACCAGATTTTTGCTCGGGAGAAACAACAAAGTTTGACAAATTTATTTTCTTGTGATAATATAAAATATATACAAATTTTCATTTGGAGTTGATAAAAATGCGTTGTTTGTTTTGCGGACATCTTGAAAGTAAAGTTATTGATTCCCGTTCAACAGAAGAGGGAACAACCATCCGCCGCCGCAGAGAATGTCTTGAGTGCGGAAAGAGATTTACTACATACGAAAAGATAGAAACAATCCCTATGATTGTTGTGAAAAAAGACGGTCTTCGTGAGACTTGGGACAGAGAAAAGGTCCTCAATGGAATCCTTCGTGCCTGCGAAAAACGTCCTGTTACCTTAAGCGACATTGAAAGATTGATTGATGATATTGAGTCGAAGCTTTACAATATGTTAGAGCGCGAAGTTACTTCTGAAAAAATTGGTGAAATGGTTATGGAAAGGCTCAAAGACCTTGACGATATTGCATACGTTAGATTTGCATCGGTATACCGTCAGTTCAAGGATATAAATTCATTTATGGACGAGCTTGCCAAAATCATAAAAAAAGCTTGACAACATACGCATTTTGTGATAATATAGATACAACGTAATATGGTTTCAAAAGAGTGAGGCAGGCCTCACTCTTTTGCATTAAAAAACGGAGGAAAATATGGCATATTCAAAACTTGAAAAAATGATTATTGATATGGCGACTCCAGTTGCTGAAACTTTAGGCTGCTATATCTATGACACCGAGTTTGTCAAGGAAGGAACAATGAAATATCTCAGGATTTATGCGGACAAGGAAGACGGCGGAATTTCCATTGATGAGTGTGAACGCATAAATCGCAAAATGGGTGAAATCCTTGACGAAAAAGACCCTATAAAAGAAAATTATGTTCTAAAGATTTCATCCCCAGGAATCGAGCGAAAGCTGAAAACACCACAGCATTTTGAAAAGTATAACGGAAGACAAATTGACGTGGGACTTTATAAAGCTGTGGATGGAAGCAAATCTTTAAGCGGAATCCTTAAAGGCTTTGAAGACGGAAAACTGACAGTTGAAACAGACAGTGGCGAAAAAACTCTTGGCCTTGATGACGTAACTTTTGTAAAATTACATTTTGATTTTTAATATACAAACAAATTTTTAGGAGATGGTGATTAAAAATGAGCGCAGAATTATTTTTGTTGTTGGATGAAATTGAAAAGGAAAAAGGCATAAGCCGTGACGTTGTTCTTGATGCACTCAGTGGTGCACTTCTCAGTGCCTACAAGAAAAACTTTGGTGCTGTTCAGGATGCAAAGGTTATCATTGATGAAGAGACCGGCGATATTAAGGTTTATGCACGCAAAGACATTGTAGAGGAAGTAGAAGACAGGGAATGTCAGATTTCTGTCGAGGATGCAAAAAAGGTTGACCCAAGATATGAGGCGGGTGACGTTCTTGAAACAGAGGTTACTCCGGCGGCATTTGGAAGAATTGCGGCTCAAACTGCACGTCAGGTTGTTCTTCAAAGAATCCGTGAGGCAGAGCGTGAAAAGGCGTTTGATGCATTTTCTAACAGAGAAAATGATATAATGACAGCAACAGTAAGAAAAATTGACAGAAGAAATATTATGCTTGAAATCGGCGATACTGAATCTGTACTTATGCCAAACGAACAGGTTAAAAATGATAATTATAAGCCTGGTGCAAAGTATAAGGTTTTTGTGGTTGAGGTTGCAAACTCGGTGCGTGGCGTTCACCTTGTGGTGTCACGTTCACATCCGGGGCTTGTAAGAAGACTTTTCGAGCTTGAAGTTCCTGAAATCAAAAAGGGAATTATCGAAATCAAAGGTCTTACCCGTGAGCCCGGTTCACGAAGCAAGATTGCGGTTCATTCCACAATGGAAAATGTTGACCCTGTTGGTACTTGTATTGGTCCAAAGGGAATGAGAGTTCAGGCTGTTATTGATGAGCTCAGAGGTGAGAAAATCGATATTATCAGATATAGTGATGACCCGGCAGAATATATTACTCAGGCGCTTAGTCCTGCTAAAGTTGTTTCAATCACAGTTGACGAAGAAAAGAAAATGTGCAGTGTGGTTGTCCCCGCTGACCAGCTTTCGCTTGCTATTGGCAAGGAAGGGCAGAATGCACGTCTTGCAGCACGATTAACTGGTTGGAAGATTGACTTAAAGGCTGAAGAAACAAAGGCGGAAGAAGCTTAAAAACTTGAAAGGTCGGTTTTTGATATGACGGTTACACGTATGTGTGCTGCCTGCAGAGATGTTAAGGAGAAAACGCTACTTATGCGTGTTGTCAGGTACAAAGGCGATGCGTCAATAGATTTAACAGGCAAGGCTTGTGGCAGAGGTGCATATATTTGCAAAAATGGCGAATGCATAAAAAAAGCGAAAAAAAGCCGTGCTCTTGAGAGAAGCCTTTCTTGCAGTATGGATGCAGGAATTTATGAAAAACTTGAGGAGCTTGTTGCAAATGGAGAATGAGAAATTTTTCAGGATGCTGGGACTTGCGACCAAAATGCGAGGCGTGGTTTTTGGCGAGGGTGCTGTTCGTGACAGCATCAAATCGACAAGAGCGGAAATCGTTATTATTTCGGAAGATGCCTCGGATAATACAAAAAAAAGATTTAAAAACAGTTGTGATTTCTATGGGAAAAAGCTGATAATATATGGCGATCGCTTTCTCCTTGGAAAATATACAGGACGCGCCTTTGCGGTTGTGATTGCGGTGACTGACAAGAATATTGCAAAGAGCATAAACGATATATTCGGTGAAGAAATGAGAACTGTTTAAACAGAATCCGGACATTTGACCGGAGAAACTGATTTTGAGAAAATCGGGAGGTAGATATTTATGACAAAAATCAAAGCTTATGAGCTTTCAAAAGGGTTTGGAATACCCAGCAAAGAAATCGTAAAGGTTTTGCATGATTACGGTGTTTCAGAAAAGAATCATATGAGCGCACTTGATGAAAAGGAGCTGGATGTGATTTTCGAATATTACACCCAGAAAAATCAGGTGGAGGATTTTTCTGCACTTTTTGTAGCAATCGAAGAACCAAAGAAAGAAGAAAAAGCAGAAGAAAGAACTGAGAAAGCTGAAAAAGTTAAGGAACAGAAGATTGAGAGTGAGGGCGGTTTTCAGACTGAAGAAATTCCCGCACGCAGAACACGTGTGGTTGATACCCGCGTTAATGCGGTTGACCTTGACAGACTTGACAACGAAAAGCTTGAAGAACTTATTCCTGAAAACGTAAAGACCGGGGGCCCTGGCAAGCAAAAAATAAAAACAGGTAACAAAAAGAGCAAGCTTGTTAAGGAAAAACAGGATCCCAAAGACCTTGAAAAAATTGCTAAGAAAGAAAAGAAACAGGAAGCAGAGACTATACTTGTTCCTGATTCAATCACTGTTGGTGAGCTTTCTGAGAGACTTGGGAAACCCAGCACTGAGGTTATAAAAAAACTTATGATGCTTGGCATTATGGCATCTGTTAATGAAACCCTTGACTTTGATACGGCATCGCTCATTGTGGAAGATTTTGGCGGCAAGGTGGAACGTGAAATAATTCTCACAGAAGAGGATAAACTATTTAACGACGTTGAAGATTCACCCGAATCTTTGATTCCCCGTTCGCCCGTTGTTGTTGTTATGGGCCACGTTGACCACGGAAAGACCTCGCTTCTTGATACCATAAGAAATGCAAATGTTACCGAGGGCGAATTTGGTGGTATTACTCAGCACATTGGTGCTTATCGTGTGCGTATCAATGACAAGAAGATTACTTTCCTTGATACACCAGGACACGAAGCGTTTACTGCAATGCGTGCAAGAGGTGCACTTGTTACGGATATTGCAATTTTGGTTGTGGCAGCAGACGACGGAATTATGCCCCAGACCATTGAGGCTATAAACCACGCAAAGGCGGCAAATGTTTCAATCATTGTTGCAATCAACAAAATTGACAAAGAAGGCGCAAACCCTGACAGAGTTCGTCAGGAGCTTACCGAACATGGTCTTGTTCCTGAAGAATGGGGTGGAGACACCATCTGCGTTGAGGTTTCAGCTAAAATGAAGATGAATATCGACAAACTCTTGGAAATGGTTCTGCTTGTTGCTGAAATGAAAGAACTGAAAGCAAACCCCAATCGCTTGGCAAAGGGTACTGTTATTGAAGCTCAGCTTGACAAGGGTCGCGGTCCTGTGGCTACACTTTTAGTGCAAAACGGCACAATCAAAACTGGTGACATTGTTGTTGCGGGTACTGCGGTGGGCAGAGTCCGTGCTATGAATGACGACAAGGGAAAGGCTATTAAAAAGGCAGGCCCCTCTATTCCGGTTGAAATTCTTGGTCTTTCAGAAGTTCCTGATGGCGGCGATGTTTTCTATGTTGTTGAGGATGAAAGAAAGGCAAGAGAGGTTGTTGAAGCAAGAAAGTTCAAGCAGAAGCAGGAAGCTCAAAAGGCAAGTCAGGCAGTATCTCTTGAAAATCTCTTTGAACAGATTGAAGCGGGCAAGATGAAAGACCTCAATATTATTGTAAAAGCAGTCGTTCAGGGTCCTGTTGAAGCGGTACGTCAGTCACTTGAAAGAATTACCAACGAAGAAGTAAGGGTAAATGTTATCCACGGCGCTGTTGGTGCTGTTACTGAATCTGACGTTATGCTTGCTACGGCATCAAATGCAATTATCGTTGGCTTCAACGTACGTCCAACCCCTGGTGCTACTGTATCAGCAGACGCATCAGATGTTGATATACGTCTTTATCGTGTTATTTATGATGCAATCGAGGATATTGAGGCGGCTATGAAAGGTATGCTTGCACCCAAGTTTCAGGAGTCTGTTACTGGTCATATCGAAATCAGAACAACATTCAAGGTTTCAGGCGTGGGAACAATCGGTGGTGCTTATGTTACTGACGGTAAGGTTCAGAGAAACAGCCTTGTACGAGTTGTTCGTGACGGTATTGTTATCCACGAGGGCGAGCTTGGCTCACTCAAGCGTTTCAAGGATGATGTAAAGGAAGTTGCCAGCGGATATGAATGTGGCGTAAGCATTGAAAAATTCAATGACATCAAAGAAGGCGACGTTATTGAAGCATATGTTATGGAACAGATAATGCCACAGTAATATAACAGGCAAGACAAATTGGCTAAATAGAAAGGCGGTGCAAAGATGCCTGCATATAACAGAATAGACAGAATTTCAGAAGAAGTGAAGCGTGAACTCAGCATGATTATACGTGAACTCAAAGACCCAAGACTTTCAAAAGCTGTGGTGTCTGTGATAAATGTGAATGTCACAAAGGATTTGAAGTTTGCAAAGGCGTTCATTAGTGTTCTTGGGAACGAGGATGTTCAAAAGGGTGCTATTGATGCCCTTAAAAGCGCAGCAGGCTTCATTCGCAAGGAAGTTGGGCACCGTATGAATTTAAGGAGCACTCCTGAATTTACTTTTGTGCTTGACAATTCCATTGAATATGGTGCTCACATAAACGAAGTGCTGAAAAATCTTTGAGGAGAACATTATGTTTGAAAGTGTAATCGAAAAGATAAAAGAGGCGAAAAAGGTTGCTATATTCAACCACGAAAACCCTGACGGCGATGCCCTTGGCAGTGCGTATGCCTTAAAGCTTATAATCAATGTCCTTGGCAAACAAGCAGAAGTGTTTTTGCGTCAGGGCGACGAAAGAACGAGAGAATATAAGCTTGTCAAGGGTACTGAGCAATCAGGACTTAAAATTGAAGACTGTGACCTGAAAATTGCTGTGGACTGTGCGGATATTGACCGACTTGGCGAAATGAAAGAACATTTTTCGGGGAATACCGCAGCTATTGACCATCACGTTACGCATAAAGAATTCGCAGAAGCAACTTTAGTTGTATCGGATGCTCCTGCTACGGGTGAAATCATATTTGATGTTGCCGAAAAATTAGGCGTTAGGATTGATGAGGATATAGCAAACAACATCTATCTTGCAATTATCTGTGATACTGGGAATTTCAAGTATTCATCAACTACATCAAAGACCCATAGAACTGCGGCAAAGCTTATGGAAACGGGGATTGATATAGCTAATCTTTCGAAGCAGGTTTTTGACACAAAAAGCATTGAATATTTGAAAGCTTACAAAAAGGGTATTGACAGTTTAGAACTTTTTGCAGACGGAAAAATTGCTGTCCTTGCTATAACCGAAGATGATTTTCACAAAATGGGCGTTGACGAGGTTTTGATTGATGGAATCGTTGATTTGCCGCGCTCTGTGGAGGGCGTGGAGGTAGGAGTTTATCTCCGTGAAAGAGAGACGGGATTCAAGATAAGTCTTCGTTCAAACGGCGGCGTTGATGTGGCTCAGGTTGCTTTGGCGTTTGATGGCGGTGGTCACAAAAAAGCGGGTGGCTGCCTTATAAAAGACACTCTTGAAAATGCGAAGAAGAAACTGGTTGAAGAAATTGAAAAACAACTGAAATAAAGCGGGGGAGGTTAAGGATGGACGGAATTATCAATGTAAATAAACCCTTAGGCATCACCTCCCATGATGTTGTATATAGGCTTAGAAGAATTTTAGGTATAAAAAAAATAGGGCATACAGGCACACTTGACCCTGATGCCAGCGGTGTTCTTCCTATGTGCATTGGCAAGGGTACGAAACTTGCCGAATATCTTACTGCAAAGGACAAGCAGTATCTTGCTGGGATGAAACTTGGGGCATTTACTGACACGCAGGATGCATCAGGTGAAATAATTGAAAGCTTTGAGGTGAGCGTAACCGAGGAAGAAATCCGTGATGCAGTCAAAAATTTCATAGGAGATATTATGCAGATACCTCCTATGTATTCCGCTATCAAAATTGACGGAAAAAAACTTTATGAATTGGCACGTGAGGGGAAAACTGTTGAACGAGAACCGAGACAGGTTACGGTGAGTAATATTGAAATAAAAAATATTGACGTCTCAAATGCTCAGGTTGAAATGCTGGTTGATTGTTCAAAAGGTACATATATCCGTACATTGTGCAACGATATAGGAGCAGCTCTTGGTTGTGGCGGCTATATGACGGCACTTTGCAGAACAAAAAGCGGAAGATTTGATATAAAGGATTCCTTTACTCTCGATGAGATTGAAGAAATGGTAAAAGAAAAAGATTTTTCGTTTATGGTCTCTGTGGGCGAGGCTTTACCCGAATATGAAAAAATTGTGCTTGCCGACAGAAATGCACAGCGGGTCAGAAATGGAATAAAAATATCCGTTGAGGGACTAATAATGGATGAAATTTATCGGGTATTTGATGAGCAAGGAGAGTTTTTAGCCTTGGCACAGCAGACCGAAAACGGATTTACAATAATCAAAAGTTTTTATGGCGGAGCGTAAAATGATAGTCGCAAAAAGCAATGAACTGAATAAAGCAATAACAAAAAAGACCGCAGTAGCACTGGGGTCTTTTGACGCGCTTCACAAAGGACATCTTGGGGTTATTGGAGAAGCTATTAAATATGCGAAGAAAAACAAACTTTTATCCATGGTACAGATAGTGGAACGGAATGAAACGGACAAGGTCAATACCCTTTCAAAAAGACTTGAAATTCTTGAGAGTATGGGGGTAGATGTTGTTGTTGTTGAGGAATTTACGCCTGAGTTTAAATCGGTGAGGTATGACCGATTTATAGAGGCGTTTATCTTTCAAAAATATAATGCGGCTGCGGTTTTTGCGGGAGAGAATTATCGGTTTGGTTTTATGGCAGAGGGAGATGCAGAAAGCCTCAAAAAAATTTGCGGCGACTTTGGTGTAGAGGTGTTTATTGTGCCTTATGTTTTGGAGCTTGACAAGGTTATTTCAAGTTCTGCGATACGCGACTTTATTTCAAATGGCGAAATTGAAAAGGCTAGGGACTATATGGCGAGACCTTTTTCGATTTCGGGGAAGGTAATACACGGCAACAGTGTAGGAAGAAAACATGGGTTTCCTACTGCCAACATAAGCATCCCCCAAAAACTGGTAATTCCAAAAGATGGTGTATATGCTACACAGATAAATGTTGACGGAAAGACTTATCGTGGACTTACCAATCTTGGGACAAAGCCTACCGTGAAAATTGATGAACGAAATATTGAAACATATATTCTGGATTTTGAGGGTGACCTTTATGGAAAGGAAATTAAAATAGAGTTTTTGAAACGCATCAGGGATACAAAAAAATTTTGTAGCCTCAAAGAATTAAAAAAACAGATTGAAGAAGATAAAAAAAACATATAAAAAAGGGGTGGCAATTCGCCACCCCTTAATTTTATATTTCTTAGATTTCTGCGAAATATTTGATTGTTCTAACCATCTGGCTTGTGTATGAGTTTTCGTTGTCATACCAAGAAACAACCTGAACTTCATAAAGGTCATCAGCGATTTTAGCAACCATTGTCTGTGTTGCATCGAAGAGTGAGCCATACTTGATACCGATGATATCTGAAGAAACGATTTCGTCTTCGTTGTAACCAAAGCTTTCTGAAGCGGCTGCTTTCATAGCTGCGTTAATGCCTTCTTTTGTGATGTCTTTGCCCTTAACAACTGCTGTAAGGATTGTTGTTGAACCTGTGGGAACAGGAACTCTCTGTGCAGCACCGATAAGTTTGCCGTTGAGCTCAGGAATAACAAGACCGATAGCTTTAGCAGCACCTGTTGAGTTGGGAACGATGTTTACAGCACCAGCTCTTGCACGTCTGAGGTCGCCCTTTCTGTGAGGACCGTCAAGAATCATCTGGTCACCTGTGTATGCATGGATTGTAGCCATGATACCGCTCTGGATGGGAGCGTAATCGTTGAGAGTCTTAGCCATAGGAGCAAGACAGTTTGTTGTACAAGATGCAGCAGAAATAATTGTATCATCAGCTGTGAGTGTGTCTTCGTTAACTGAGAAAACGATTGTCTTGAGGTCATTGCCTGCGGGAGCAGAAATAACAACTTTCTTAGCACCTGCATCAATGTGAGCCTGTGACTTTTCTTTTGAGCAGTAGAAACCTGTACATTCAAGAACAACGTCTACGCCGAGAGCGCCCCAAGGACATTCTTTTGCATCCTTGATAGCATAGATTTTGATTTCTTTTCCGTCTACAGTGATGCTGTCTTCACCAGCAACAACTGTGTGGCCGTCGTATCTGCCCTGTGATGAGTCATACTTGAGAAGATGAGCAAGCATCTTGGGATCTGTGAGGTCGTTGATTGCAACTACCTCATAACCTTCAGCACCAAACATCTGGCGGAAAGCAAGACGTCCGATACGACCGAAACCGTTAATAGCAACTTTTACTGACATAATAGAATACCTCCAAAATGTATATTTATATTATTTAATAATATTTTACCTCATTTTCCTGAAATATACAAGTATTTCCAAGAAAAAATTTGTTAAAAATTTAACTTTTATCAAACCAAATTTTAACGCAACGGATACAGTATATCACAAAAAAATATTTTTTGCAACTATCAATATTTACAACAAGGAAAAAATATGGTATAAATATTATATACAAAATAACAAGAAAATGTAGTTTAAGGAAATGGAGAAGAATTATGAAGCTTGTTCTTGCCAGTAAAAATAAACATAAAGCTGAAGAAGTGAGAGCAATTTTGGGGGAAGACATAGAGGTGCTTACTATGGACGAAGCTGGTTGCGGAGAACTAGAAGTTGTGGAAGACGGTACTACGTTTGAAGAAAATGCCGTGAAAAAAGCACTTGCAGTTATGCAGCGGACAGGTCTTTGTTCTATTGCTGACGACAGTGGACTTTGTGTTGATGCGCTTTTTGGGGCACCTGGAGTTTATACAGCTCGTTTTGCAGGTGAGGGGGCAAGCGACAATGAAAATATCGAAAAGCTTCTCTCGGAACTTGAGGGCGTTTGCGAAGAAGAACGCACGGCGAAGTTCGTAAGTGTTATTGCACTTGTTAAGTCAAACGAACCTCCCGTTACATACAGGGGCGAGGTATGTGGCAGAATTCTTCTTGAAAAACGTGGCGAAAACGGATTTGGGTATGATCCTGTGTTTTATCTGCCACAGTTTGATGCATCAATGGCGGAAATTCCTGCTGAGGTTAAAAACAGTATAAGCCACCGCTATAACGCACTCAAGCTGATGAAAGAGGATATGAACCGGAGAAAACTGTTATGAGAAAGATACTAAGCGGAATGCGACGAGCCATTCAAGATTATAATATGATTTCATCGGGTGACCATATAGCAGTCGGGGTATCAGGAGGAAAGGACAGTTTAGCGCTTCTTTGTGCGCTCTCGGCATATCGCAGATTTTCAGAGGTGCCTTTTGAAGTTATGGGAGTTACGCTCAATATGGGCTTTGAGGGTGTGGATTATTCTCCTATTAAAACCTTGTGTGATGAACTCGGCGTCAGATATGTGGTGAAGGATACTGATATTGCAGAAATTCTTTTTGATGTCAGAAAAGAAAAAAATCCGTGTTCGCTGTGTGCCAAGATGCGACGGGGTGCGGTGAATGATTTGGCAAAGGAACACGGCTGCAACAAGGTGGCTCTGGGACATCACAATGAAGATGTGATAGAGACATTTTTTCTTTCACTTTTTTATGAGGGACGGCTGAACTGTTTTTCGCCGGTTACTTATTTGTCACGGATAGATATGGATGTAATAAGACCTCTTATTTATGTTTCTGAGGGGGACATAAAGGGTTTTGCAAAGCGTGAAAATCTACCCATAGTGAAAAACCCCTGTCCTATGGACGGGGTATCAAAAAGACAGGAAATGAAAGATTTTATAAACGAAAGAAACGAAATTGACCATCATTTCAAAACCCGTATGATGACAGCTATAAAGGGCGGGCTTGATGATTGGAAAATTCGTTAAAATTGGAGGGTTTGATATGCTTTTTTCGTTGGCAAAAAACGATTTTAAAGCCAAATATGCAGGCTCGGCACTGGGCGTTGTGTGGGGGTTTATAAGTCCCGTTGTTACAATACTCATTTATTGGTTTGTTTTTGAGGTTGCATTTCGAAACGGTCCAAAGTACGATATGCCCTATGTTTTGTGGCTTGTTTCGGGAATTGTTCCGTGGTTTTTTATCTCAGAAAGCTGGGGCGGAGCAACGGGAGTTCTGATTGATTATTCATACCTTGTGAAAAAGGTTGTTTTCAAGGTGGAACTTCTTCCTGCTGTAAGAATTCTGTCTGCATTTTTTGTGCATCTTTTCTTTGTGGTCCTTACGTTTATAATAAATTTTGCCTGCGGGAATGCACCAAAATTTTTGGACTTGCAGATTATTTATTATATGGTGGCGGCTTTTGCAATTTCTTATGCCCTTGGAAGAATAACTTCGACACTTACGGTTTTTGCCCGTGACATCAGCAATATGGTAGGGGTTTTTGTTCAACTTGGATTTTGGATTACACCACTTTTTTGGGACATAAATGACCTTGGGAATCCTATTCTTGAAGCCATAATAAAAATCAATCCTTTCTACTATGTAACAGAGGGCTATCGTGAGACTTTCGTTCAGGGAATAGGTTTTTGGGAACACCCGATTATGACCGTTTATTTCTGGGCTGTCGTGGGTGTGCTTTTGTTTCTGGGAAATCTGCTGTTTAAAAAATTAAGACCGCATTTTGCGGACCTTATATAGACATTATCCAAAGATGTTATAAAAGAGAAATGACCCTTGACTGCTTTTGCAATCAAGGGTCATTTCTGTTCACTCTTTGTATCTAACATCATTTGGTTATCCTCTCTTTCTTTGTCTACCTTTTGCTGCAATCGTTACAACTTTTAAAACGCAACACAACTTAAATTTTTCTCTAGTGAGAACACCCTGATTTTTTGTAGTGTAATTTTTTGTTACAAAAGGCGAAATCGGTGACCTTTTGATGAATTTTTCAATTTGAACATATTTCGTACCGGTACTATCTATATTATACGTTACACCGTCGTGTTTTTTCCTTTCGGTTCAAATCGTTTTTCTCATCTCGAGGTTTTAAAAGGTTAGTATTTCATTGGACTGTACCTTCCTTTCCTTGATTTAAGTATAGCAGATTTGGGGGACATTTTCAATAGGCAAATTATAAAAACTGAATGACTCGTTTTTGTTGAAAAGGCAGAAATTCAAGGCCTTCGCAAGTTTTCTCTTTACAAACGGATATAATATGTGATATAATAAATCTGTTGTTGGTTTTAAGAATGAAGGCAGATTCCCTGATGGATAGGGCGTCTGCCTTTTGTTGTTTTGGTAAATAAAAAAGTCGAAGTAAAGTAAAACTTTGCTTCGACGTGGTCGAGGCGACAGGATTCGAACCTGCGGCCCCCTGGTCCCAAACCAGGTGCGCTACCAAACTGCGCCACGCCTCGGAATGTTTTCGACCGACTTAGCTATTATACACATTTATTTTTGTTTTGTCAAGTCTTTGGCGGAATAAAATGAATAAAATCGACAAGCTTTCCGCTTGTCGATTTTGGTCGGAGTGACTGGATTCGAACCAGCGGCCACCTGAACCCCATTCAGGTACTCTACCAAACTGAGCCACACCCCGAAATCACTTGTACAAGTATACAATAAAAAACAAGAGTTGTCAAGGCTTTTTTAAAAATTATTTCAAAAGAAAACCGGGAACCGTTTTTGGCTCCCGGCAAGTTTTTTTATTCAAGAGAATATTTTTGTTTGAATGTCTGGTAAAGGTCTTCGAACGCTGCGTTGGGGCTTTCTTTGACATTTCTGAGATATTCATGAGTTTCAAAAGAGTCGTGAGCAATTTCGATAAGACAAACTGCAATATTTGAGCAGTGGTCAGCAATTCTTTCATAGTTTGTAAGCAGGTCGGAAAGAATAAAACCAAGCTCCATAGTGCAGTCGCCCTGCTTGAGACGTGAAATGTGATTGCTCTTTATTTTACGTTTAAGCCTGTCAACAACCTGTTCAAGAGGTTCAACTTTACCTGCAAGGACAATGTCTTCGTTAACCAGTGAGGTAACAGCCAGGTCGAGTATTTCGGTAACTGCCGACATAATTACCCTTATATCCTTTTGAGCCTGAGGTGAGAAAGAAACCTCTTTGTCGCTCATTTCTTTTGCAACCTTTGCGATGTTTACAGCATGGTCAGAAATTCTTTCAATATCACCTATGCAGTGAAGAAGCTCGGTAACAACCTTACTGTCTTTTGAAGAAATGTCAGCTGCTGCAACTTTTACTAGGTATGTGCTGGTCTTGTCTTCGTATTTATCAACCAATTTCTCGGTTTCCATAACATTTTCAAACTTTTCAGCACTGTAATCTGCAAAAAGGTTGTTTGCATCACTGAGCGCGCCCGAGGAAATCTTTGCCATATCACAAACCAACTCACGACACTTTTCAACAGCAAATGCTGGAACGTCAAGAAATCTCTCGTCAAGAGTATCAAAGACATCAGATTTCTGTGCGGCGGGGTTTGACCTGAATGTCTTGACTGCAAGTTTTTCGATGGCATTGCAGAATGGCATCAAGATAATTGTTGAAATAATGTTAAACAATGTATGAGAAATAGCAATGGTGAATACCGTAGCCTGAGAATTCATAAAGGGGTCAAGCAGGTCAGTCATATAATAGATAAGATAGAAAATGGCGGTGACAATTACCACACCAATCATTTTGATGTAAACACAGGAGATAGCAACTTGCTTTGACTCGGTGTTTCCGCTGAGGGATGAAATAACGGGGGTAATGGTTGTGCCGATGTTCATACCAAGAAGAACAGGGAGAGCTGTTGAGTGGGGAATCACACAAGAGAGGGCAAGAGCCTGAAGGATGCCGACAGATGCCGAGGAACTCTGGATGATTGCTGTGAATATAGTTCCCACCAAGATGCCCATAATGGGATTTGAGAACATAGTAAGGATTTTTGTGAAAGATTCGTTTTCGCGAAGACCCTCAACGGCACCGCTCATTGTTTCCATACCGAACATAAGCACTGCAAAGCCGATTAAAATGAAACCGGTATTTTTCTTCTTGTCATTTGCGGACATCATAGTCATAACAACGCCTATTGCGGCGAGGATTGGTGTGAAAGATTCGGGTTTTAAAAGCTTGAGCCATATGGTTGAGCCGTTAATGCCCGTGAGACTCAGGAGCCATGAGGTGACGGTTGTGCCGATGTTTGCACCCATTATTATGCTTATGGTTTGTCCAAGTTTCATTATGCCGGAGTTCACAAAGCCAACAAGCATAACGGTGGTAGCGGATGAACTCTGGATAACTGATGTTACAATAAAACCAAGCAAAAATCCGAGAATTCTTGTAGAGGTAAGCCTTGCGAGAATAGATTCAAGCTTGCCGCCGGCAAGTTTCTTTAGTCCGTCACCCATAAGGTCCATTCCATAAAGGAAGAGAGCAAGTCCACCTATCAAAGATAAAACCGAAAAAATGTCCATAGTGAATTTCTCCTTTGTTTTAATATGTATAAAATTTGATGATATCTTTAAAAGCAATGGTGCATATATAAATCGTAATTTTCACCAAATATAATATAACATAAGGCGAATAAAATGTAAAGTGTTTTTTGAAAAGAGAAATCGTTCTTTTGCTTGACGGAGGATAAGCCTTGGGTTATAATACAAATAGATAATTTGAAAATATTTTGTGTCGAAAGGCTCTTTTGTATGAATATAACTGAAACAATAAAAGAACTAACAAAACGTCCGGGAATATCGGGGTTTGAAAAAGAGTTTGCAGCGAGTGTATGCGAAAAGCTTAAAGAATACTGTCTTGATGCAAGGATAACCAAAACAAACTGTGTTATAGGTATGATTAAATCCAAAAAAGAGAATGCCCAGACAATTATGCTTGAGGCACACCTTGACAGAATTGGTCTTATTGTATCTTCCATTGATGAAAATGGATTTGTGAGATTTAGTGCTATTGGCGGTGTGGATGAAAGAATTCTTCCTGCGTCAGAGGTGATAATCTTGGGAAAAGAGGAAGTGTTTGGCATAATTGGTGCAAAACCCCCTCATCTTATGACCAAGGATGAGGAGGATGAGGGACTTAAGACAGAAGATATGGTTATCGATACAGGCCTTGGGAACGAGGCTACCTCAAAAATCAGTGTTGGAGACCCGATTTTATTGAGGTCGACTTTCTGTGAACTGATGAACAATCGTGTATCATCGGCTGCACTTGATAACCGACTTGGTATGGCTGTGATTTTTGATTGCCTTGAGAAAATAAAGGGCAAGGAAATCCCATATAATTTATGTATTGTGTTTGCATCAGGAGAAGAACAGGGTCTTTTGGGTGCGTATACTGTTGCCGGCGAAACAGAATGTGATTTTGCGGTGGTTGTTGATGTGACCTATGGTGAGACGCCGGATGCAAAGGGATATGAAACATTTCCTTTGGGATGCGGGGTGACCATATGCCGTGGACCAAATGTTGATTTCGAAAAAACAAAGCGTATTATCGAGATTGCCAAGAAAAAGGATATTCATTATGAAATTGAAGTGGCATCGGGAAGCACGGGGACCAATGCCTGGGCGTTGCAGACATCGGGCAGGGGAATTCCATGTGCGGTGATTTCTGTGCCCATTCGGTATATGCATACTGCTGTTGAGACGGCTGATATATGCGATGTGGAAAACGCATCAAAGCTGATAGCAGAAATTGTATCAGGGGGTGAAATCCTTGCTTAGAAAACTGACGGATGCTTTTGGTGTTTCAGGTTGTGAAACAGAGGTACGAGAAATTATAATAGAAGAAATTAAAGCTTGTGGTGCGGAACTAAGCGTTGACAATATGGGAAACCTTTTAGCATTTAAAAAGGCAAAAAAGGAAAATGCCAAGACGATACTACTTTCTGCCCACATGGATGAAGTGGGATTTATTGTCACCGATATAACCGAGGATGGATATGTAAAATTCCAAACGGTTGGCGGCATTGATGCGAGAATCCTTGTTTCAAAGCGAGTGCGAGTGAACGGGAAGTATGGTGTGATTGGTTTAAAACCCGTGCATCTTACCTCAAAAGAAGAACGGGAAAAGACGCCAAACACAGATGAACTTTTTGTTGATATTGGAGCAAAAGATAGAGAGGATGCAGAAAGTGTTGTAACAAAGGGCGACTACTTTGGCTTCGACAGTGAATATATTGTGTTTGGTGAAATGATAAAGGCAAAGGCTCTTGATGACCGACTTGGCTGTGCGATTATGATTGACATTCTCAAAAAGGAATGGAATGTAAATCTTGTTTGTGCCTTTAATGTTCAGGAAGAAGTAGGTCTCAGGGGCGCAAGAATTGCGGCAAAGGGCGTTAGACCTGATTTTGCTCTTGTTATTGAGGGGACAACCTGTAATGACCTTCCCAATGTGCCCGAAAGCCTCAGGGTTACAAAAAGTGGTGGTGGTTCAGCTATCTCTGTCCTTGATTCAGCAAGCAAGTCGGACAGGGATGTTTGTGATATGCTGATTAAGGCAGCGGAAAAGCGAAACATTCCGTGGCAGTATAAGGCGTCAACAGCCGGTGGAAACGATGCAGGCTCAATCTCTCTTCTTGACGGCGGAGTAAAGACAGCTTCAATATCAGTACCCTGTCGATATATTCATTCGCCGGTGTCGGTTATTCACAAGTTGGATTTCCAGTCGTGCAAATATATTGTAGAGGGTTTTCTGGAGGATTGTGGAAAGGGGCTGATAGAAAATGATTGAGAAAATATTAAACGCCTTTTCGCCATCTGGATACGAAGATGAAGTGAGACGGATTTTGATTGAAAGCCTTAAGGATAAGTTTGATGAAATATGTATTGATAGCCTTGGAAATGTAATAGCGAAAAAAGGCGAAAATCCGAAGCTTTTGATTGAGTGCGGCATGGACACTGCTGGAATTATGATAACGGACAATTCCAGCGGAAAGCTTTGTTTTTCTGTGTTCGGCGGACTTAAGACGAAAGACCTTATGGGAAAGAATGTTATTTTTCGAAATGGCTCTTTTGGAGAGGTCAAATGTGACAGCGAGAAAAGTGATGATGCAAAAATTTCTGATTTATATATAGCGTTGGATACATCGGAAATTTCTGTGGGTGATTTTGGAATACTGAAGCCAGAACTTGACGAGACAGAGGATTGCTATCTTGGTTATGGGCTGAAAAACAAAGTGGGACTTTTGACAGTATATCAGGCGGTGCTTGAAACGGATGGGGACTTTGCTCTGCTCTTCTCTGCACAAAAGAGAATTGGAGGAAAGGGGACAAAAGCGTTTTTAAGCGACAACAGCTTTGAGCATGCAATAAGTGTGGATGGTTTTTGTGATAAAAAAACAGACGGTGCTGTGATAATAGCAAAGGACAGCACTGCGGTTGCATCGGTGAATTTCAGAAAGGATTTGGAGGATGTTGCAGCTTCACAAAAGATTGATGCAAGAACTGCGGTTTTGGATGAAAACTTTTTTGGCAGCAGTTTTTTGACGTCGGGCAAAGGCGTGGATTGGACGGCTATTGGAATTTCGGCTAAAGCGGAGGAAGACGGAAAAGATAAAATTCTCAAAAAGGATTTGGAAAATGCAGTGCGGGTTTTAAAAGCAGCTGTTGAAAAATTAAACTTGTGATGAGGTGTTAAAATGTTTGTGAAACAGGTTTCAGTATTTATGGAAAACAAAGCGGGAAAGCTTGGTGATATAACCAAGGTGCTTCGTGACAAAAAAATAGATATCCGTGCATTCAGCATTGCGGATACCACAGAGTTTGGAATTTTCAGAGTTATAGTGAAAGAACCAGAAAAGGCGGTTGAAGCACTTCGCAGTGCAGGGATGACAGCCCAAGTGAATGAGGTAATAGTTGCTGTTATGGAAGATGAGCTTGGTGCATTTGATGATGTGGTGAAACCCATCTGCGATGCGGGGATTGATATCAAATATCTTTATTCATTTATAGGTGAAAAGGAAGCAACGGGCAGAGTGGCTATCTGTACCGATGATATGGGAAAAGCAGTTGATGTTCTTGAACAACAAGGAATAGAAATTTCAACCCAGGAAGAAATTTAAGGAGAAAACAAAATGAATAAAAAGTGTATTTTGTATGACCGTGATTGTATTGCTTGCGGTGAGTGTGATATGTGCGACCTTGACCCAAAGAAAAAATGCGACAACTGCGGTGCGTGTCTTGAGATGGATGAGGACTATAAGACGGTTGATGTTGATTTGACTTTGGAAGAAAATGACGCTCCTGAACTTCTCAGCTTTGAGGAGCTGTTCCCTGAGGAAGCCTTTGGTGGCGACAGAACTTGGGATGATGACGAGGATGAAGATGATTTAAGAGACGACTTTGGGGAGTTGTTTTAGCGTTAAATTTAAAAAGGCTGATGCGATGCATCAGCCTTTTTGTTGAATTATTCTGCAAAATTCTCGCTTCCAAGTGAAACCTCACCTGATTTCAAGGTGACGGTTTCACCGTTTTCAAGTTTTACAATCAGATTTCCTTCTATATTTATATCCACTGCAGTTCCTGCAAAAGTTTCGCCGCCCTTGGTGAAACTTATTTTTTTGTCCAAAATCAGCGAATAGCTTTTATATTCCTCAATCAAACTTTCCTTATCACAAAAATCATATATGTTTTTAAATTCGTCAATGATTTTTGCGATGATTTCATTTCGGGTGGTATTTTCGGGGAAAAGAGATACAGCAATATCGCTTAATTTCCCGGGAAATACATCTCTTGGTGTGGCAACATTCAGACCAATTCCTACTATAATATTATTGATTGCGCTGTTTGATGAGTCGGTAGTGCTTTCGGCAAGTATTCCGCAGACTTTTCTGCCACTCAAAAAAATATCGTTTACCCATTTTATTGATGGAGTGTTTTTTGATATGTTATTTATCGTGCGACAGACAGCAACCCCTGCAGCAATGGTCAAAAGCGAAAGGTCAAGAGTGAGACTTTCAGGCTTCAGCAACA
>JAZNNB010000016.1:0-12240 GCA_045580025.1 Clostridia bacterium | reverse complement strand
AAGCTCAATAGGAGTAGCACACTGCTGGAGATAACCATCTTTCATAACAGCAATTCTTGTACCCATTGTCATAGCTTCTGTCTGGTCATGTGTAACGTAAACAACTGTTGTGCCAAGCTTCTGGTGGAGCTTTGTGATTTCAGCTCTCATCTGAACTCTCAGCTTTGCATCAAGGTTTGAAAGGGGTTCGTCCATAAGGAATACCTTTGGTTCACGAACGATAGCACGGCCAAGAGCAACACGCTGTCTCTGACCGCCTGACAAAGCCTTTGGCTTTCTGTCAAGGAGATGTTCAATATCAAGAATTTTTGCTGCTTCATGCACTTTTTCTTTGATAACATCCTTGGGAACTTTTCTGAGCTTCAAGCCGAAAGCCATGTTATCAAAAACTGTCATATGAGGATAAAGCGCATAGTTCTGGAAAACCATTGCGATATCTCTGTCCTTTGGAGCAACATCATTAACCAGCTTGTCGCCGATGTAAAGTTCGCCCTCTGAAATTTCTTCAAGACCTGCAATCATACGGAGAGTTGTAGATTTACCACAACCAGAAGGGCCAACAAGAATTATAAATTCCTTGTCTGCGATTTCAAGGTTAATGTCTTTTGCACCAATAACGCCGCCCTGATAAATTTTTCCAATCTGTCTTAAACTTAAACTTGCCATTTATTATAACCTCCTACGTTATATTCATTTAACATCGTATATTTTAACATACTTTAACACAAATTGTTAGAGGTTAATTGCACAAATTTATATTTTTCTTTCGTGAATGTTGCACAATAACCAAACATAAAAGCCCGCAAACCCAATAAAATCAAGGGTTTGCGGGCTTTAAATTTTTCTTCGGAACACATTGTGCCGAATGCCCAAATTTATTCTTTTAAAGGCTCTCTTTTTTCATCAAAATGCACATATTGACATTTTAAGGACTTTTCCACAGCCTGTAAAGCCTTGATGGTATTGGTTTTTTCACATTATCCACAAGGTTATCAACAGTATGCTGTGAATTACTCATCATCCGAAGCTAAATTTTCCTGTCCATCCACCGATGCCGGTTCATCCGTTTCTTCATCCTCTTCGTGTGCTACTGCTGCTGCGGACACAATCTTCACGCCGTCACCCAGTCGCATAAGCCTTACACCCTTTGTAACACGTTTGAGTGTACTGATATCCGCGGTATTTATGCGGATGATTATGCCCTCTGATGTGATGATGATGATGTCGTCATCCTCGCTGACAAGACCAAAACCTGAAACATTTCCTGTTTCCTCTGAAATCTTGTAAGAGGTAGTTCCCTGACCGCCTCGAGCTTGAACCTTATATTCAGAAAGCTCAGTCTTTTTGCCGTAACCGTTTTCGCTGATAACCAAAAGCTTTGCATCATCACGCATAACATCCATGCCAATAGCATAGTCACCGTCTTTCAGCATAATTCCGCGAACACCACGAGAAACTCTGCCTAAAGTCCTTATATCACTTTCTGCAAATCTTATCATTTTTCCGAGGTGTGTGCCGATAAAGATATCACCTGTTCCATCGGTTTTCTTTACATTGATAAGCTCGTCGCCCTCATCAAGATTGATGGCGATTTTGCCGCCCTTGGGAGCATTTTCATATTCCATAATATCTGTCTTTTTAATAACGCCGCCGCGAGTTGCCATAACAAGATATTCACCCTCTTTGTATTCACGAACGGGAATCATCGCTGAAATCTTTTCGCCCGCTTCAAGCTGAAGAAGATTTACAATAGCTGTTCCTTTTGCCTGACGTCCAGCTTCCGGAATCTGATATGCTTTTATGCGATACATTCTTCCAGTATTGGTAAAGAACAAAATGTATGCATGGGTGGAAGCAACAAACATTGTGTTGACAAAATCCTCCTCCTTGGTCTGCATACCGATTATACCCTTGCCGCCACGTTTCTGGCTTCTGTATGTGTCAACAGGAAGTCTCTTGATATAACCCTGTTTGGTCATGGTAATCACGTTGTCCTCTTCTTCGATAAGGTCTTCATAATCAATATCGTCAATAGCAGGCTCAATGGACGTGCGTCTTTCGTCACCGAATTTGTCACGGATTTCGGAAATCTCAGTCTTGATAACCTCAAGAACTCTCTGCTCACTGGCAAGGATTTCCTCCATTTCTTTTATGAACTTCATAAGCTCTTCATACTCTGCATCAATCTTTTCACGTTCCAATCCCTGAAGACGTGCTAAGCGCATATCAAGAATAGCCTGCGCCTGAACATCGGTGAAATCAAAACGCTCCATAAGGTTTGGTTTTGCATCGTTATAGCTGTTTCTTATGATGCTGATTATCTCGTCAATGTTGTCAAGGGCAACTCTTAAGCCCTCCAAAATGTGAGCTCTTGCCTCCGCTTTTTTCTTGTCAAAGCGTGTTCTTCTTACAATAACATCTTTCTGAAAATTGATGTATTCGTCCAGTATTTCTCTGAGGTTCAAAACCTTTGGTTCTACACGGTTCACAAGGGCAAGCATAATGACGCTGAAGGTGTCCTCAAGCTGTGTGAATTTGTAAAGCTGATTTAAAACTATAGTGGCATTGGCATCACGTTTTATCTCAACCACAATGCGCATACCATCACGGTCGGACTCATCACGAAGATCTGAAATTCCCTCGAGGCGCTTGTCGCGAACAAGGTTTGCAATGTTTTCAATAAGTCTTGCCTTGTTAACCATATAAGGAATTTCTGTGAACACAATCCGCTGTCTGCCTTCGTTATATTCCTCAATATCAGCCTTTGCACGAAGACGAAGCTTGCCTCTTCCCGTGTGATAAGCAGAACGAATACCGCTTGTGCCCATAATCTGTGCACCGGTGGGGAAGTCAGGGCCTTTAATGTATTCCATAAGCTCGTCAATGGTGATTTCAGGATTGTCAATAACCGCAACAATTCCGTCAATAACCTCGCTCAAATTGTGAGGCGGAATTTTTGTAGCCATACCAACAGCAATACCGTCAGAGCCGTTTACCAAGAGGTGCGGAAAACGTGACGGAAGCACGATTGGTTCCTTTCGGCTTTCATCAAAGTTCGGCATATAGTCAACAGTCTCTTTTTCAATGTCTGTAAGCATTTTCATAGAAAGCTTTGACATTCTTGCCTCGGTATATCTGTAAGCAGCCGCAGGGTCACCGTCCACCGAGCCAAAGTTTCCGTGGCCGTCAACAGTCGGATATCTCATGGAGAAATCCTGAGCCATACGCACCAAAGCATCATAAACAGACGCGTCGCCGTGTGGATGGTATCTACCAAGCACGTTACCTACGGTTGTCGCACATTTTTTATATTCGCGTTCAGGAGTGAAGCCGTCCTCATACATCGCATAAAGTATGCGGCGATGAACAGGCTTGAGACCGTCACGAACATCCGGAAGCGCACGTCCTACAATAACCGACATCGCATATTCGATGTAGGACTTTCGCATTTCCTTTTCAATTTCTACTGGGATAATATTGAGCTTTGACGCATCAAACAATCCTTCGTGGTTTTCATTAGCCATAGCGTTATACCTCATTTTTTATAGGTTTTAGGCCTTTTTCAAAAAAGGTCTTCCTTTTTTATTTCGACGCAAATTGAAAAATTCCTTTTTATTGGCAAAAAAATACCCCAAATTTTCGAATTTGGGGTAAAAAGGATTAGTTTTTTGTGCAAACCACCGCTGACCATTCGCCCATGTTACGGATATTTTTGATTTTAAGGTTAGCCTTTTTCAATGCTTCAACTACCTCGTCGGTCCTTTCTGCAATTATTCCCGAACAGATAAACGTGCCGTCGTCCTTCATAAAATCTTTCACAAATCCGGACAGTGCAATGATTACATCCGCCACGATGTTTGCAAGAACAATGTCGCTTTTCCCCTTGCTGAGTTTTTCACAAAGTTCCCTATCTGTCGTTATATCCCCTGCAAAGCCGTGGTAAATTTCCTTGGGCAATCTATTAAGCTCAAGGTTCTGATAAGCCGTTTCCACCGCCATAGGGTCAATATCAACCGCTGTCGCCTCTTTCGCCCCAAGAAGAAGTGCAATCACCGAGAGTATCCCTGAGCCACAACCAAGGTCAAGAACCGTGTCCCCGACCTTTATATGTTTTTCTATTTCTTCAATACACATTTTTGTGCTTTCGTGTGAGCCTGTGCCAAAGCTCATTCCGGGATTTATTATAAATTTCACCCTGTCACTTTCAGGAGTATCCTCCCATTCAGGGACAATCAGAACTTTTTCACCAATCTCAAGAGGCTTGAAATACTGTTTCCAGTTTTCTGACCAATCCTCGTCTTTGACCGCCTTTTCACAAAACGCAGTTTTGCTTAGCCTGAGCGACAAAACAGCTTTCTTTGCCGTATCAAGAACCGCACGTCCATCGCCATCATCACCAAAATAAACGGTGATACAGCTGTCTGCCTCTTTCAGCTTCTCAAGTTCCTCATCCACATAGTCCCAGTATTTGCGGTTGTTTTCCAAAAACTCTTTAAAATCATCTTTGTCACTTATCTGGACACCGGTAATTCCCAAATCATAAAGAGCATCGCAAATTGGCTCAATTCCCTCAGCCGTGGTAGTTATCTTAAGTTCAATCCAATTCATTTTTATCCCTCTTTCATATGGAATATGGGCCGACATTGCCACCGACCCACAATTCTATTTCAAGAACTCTTTCATTTTGTCAAGGAAGCTCTTGCGTTCATTATATTTCGCAGGCTCCACTGTATCACCAAACTGTCTCAAAATTTCCTTTTGCTTTTCAGTGAGATTTTTCGGTGTTTCAACCTTGATTGTCACATACTGGTCACCACGACTGCCGCCACCGTGAAGGCGCTGAACGCCTTTGCCACGAAGACGGAAAACCGTACCAGTCTGAGTTCCCTCAGGGATGTTATAAGTAACTTTTCCGTCAATAGTTGGCACCTGAACCTCAGCACCAAGTGCCGCTTCCACAAAGGTAATGGGAAAATCACACATAATGTCATAGCCCTGACGCACAAAAATCTTGTGGCGTTTTACCCTTGCCACAACCAAGAGGTCGCCGTTTGGTCCACCGTTCTTGCCTACATCACCCTGACCTGAAACCGAAATAATCTGGTCACTATCAATGCCTGCAGGAATTTTCACCTTTATCTTGCGACTCTTGCGAACTGCTCCGTCACCACGGCAAGCCTTACAGGGATTTGATACAACCTTGCCTGTTCCACCGCAAGTGGTACAAGGTCTTGAGCTTTGGAAGTTCCCAAAAGCAGTTCTTTGAACGGTTGTCACCTGACCTGTTCCTCGACAAACACTACAGGTAGATGCCGATGTTCCAGGCTCTGCGCCGCTTCCCTTGCAAGTTTCGCATTTTTCCATCCTTGTCACATTAAGCTCAATTTCACAGCCAAAACAAGCCTGTTCAAAGGTAAGGTCAACAGCATATTTAAGGTCTCTACCCTTTTGAGGAGCATTGGGGTTTCGTCTTGACTGACCTCCAAAGCCACCGCCGAAGAACGAGCCGAAAATATCTTCAAAGCCGCCAAAGCCACCGCCAAAACCACCAAAATCACCGTATCCGCCGTAGCCCCCTGCTTGCGGGTCAACTCCTGCGTGGCCAAACTGGTCATAGCGCTGTTTCTTGTCGGCATCACTCAAAACCTCATAAGCTTCAGAGGCTTCCTTGAACTTTTCTTCAGCCGCCTTTGCCTTGTCGCCAGGATTAAGGTCGGGATGGTATTTTTTAGCTAAGCGTCGGTATGCTTTTTTTATTTCATCTGCTGATGCATTCTTTTCAACGCCCAGCACCTCATAATAATCTCTTTTTTCTGCCAATACTGTCACCAACTGTCTGTTTATAATTTTTTACAAGCAAAGTCTTCGGCACACTCTTGGTGCGCCGAAGAACCTTTTTCTTTTATCTGTGGACTAATCCTCGTCTACCACTTTATAATCCGCGTCAACCACATTATCATCAGCACCCGCGTTCTCTGCTCCTGCTGCCTCTGCTGCGCCCTGTGCCTGAGCCGCATCAGCATAGAGCTTTGATGATACGTCATAGAACTTTTTAGAAACTGCTTCGGTCTGTGCTTTAACTGCTTCAACATCGATTTCTTCTGCTTTCAGCATTTCCTTGAGTTTGTCAACCTCTGCCTGAATTCCGTTCTTTTCGTCTTCGGAAATCTTGTCACCAAGGTCAGTTAAAGTCTTTTCTGTCTGGTAAACAATGTTGTCAGCCATATTTCTTGTGTCAACAGCTTCCTTTTTCTTTTTGTCCTCAGCTGCAAACTGTTCTGCTTCCTTAACAGCCTTTTCAATATCTTCATCAGAAAGGTTTGTGCTTGATGTGATGGTAATATCCTGACTGTTACCTGTTCCCATATCCTTTGCTGTTACGTGAACAATACCGTTTGCGTCAATGTCAAAGGAAACCTCAATCTGAGGAACACCACGTGGTGCGGGAGGAATGTTTGTAAGGCTGAAGCGTCCTAAAGTTTTATTGTAAGCCGCCATTTCACGCTCACCCTGAAGAACGTGAACTTCAACACTTGTCTGGCTGTCTGCCGCTGTTGAAAAAATCTGGCTCTTCTTTGTGGGGATTGTGGTGTTTCTTTCAATAATCTTTGTAAACACACCGCCCATGGTTTCGATACCAAGTGAAAGAGGAGTAACGTCAAGGAGCACCAAGTCTTCAACATCACCTGAAAGCACGCCAGCCTGAATTGCGGCCCCAATAGCAACACATTCGTCAGGATTGATGCCCTTGTGTGGCTCTTTGCCGATAAATCTCTGAACAGCTTCCTGAACAGCGGGAATTCTTGAAGAACCGCCCACCAAAAGAACCTTGTCAATCTCTGCAGGGTTGATTCCTGCATCGCTTATTGCGTTTCGTGTGGGAACCATTGTCTTCTCAACCAAATCAGCTGTGAGTTCGTTAAACTTCTGTCTTGTAAGGGTGATGTCAAGGTGCTTTGGACCTGATGCATCAGCTGTTATGAAGGGGAGATTGATGTTTGAGCTCATTACGCCCGAAAGCTCAATCTTCGCCTTTTCAGCAGCTTCTTTGAGTCTCTGAAGCGCCATTTTGTCGGTTTTCAAATCAATGCCGTTTTCCTTCTGGAATTCAGCAGCCAAATAATCAATGATTTTTTGGTCAAAGTCGTCACCGCCAAGCTTGTTGTTGCCGCTTGTGGCAAGAACCTCAAACACACCGTCACCGATTTCAAGGATTGATACGTCAAATGTACCGCCGCCAAGGTCATAAACCATAATTTTCTGGTCTGTATCCTTGTCAAGACCATAAGCAAGCGCTGCCGCTGTGGGCTCGTTGATAATTCTGAGAACTTCAAGGCCTGCAATTTTACCTGCGTCCTTTGTTGCCTGACGCTGTGCATCACTGAAATATGCAGGAACAGTAATAACCGCCTGGCTGATTGTTTCGCCAAGGTAGCTTTCTGCATCGGATTTAAGCTTCTGGAGTACCATTGCTGAAATTTCCTGTGGTGTATACTTTTTGTCCTCAACATCTACTTTATAATCTGTACCCATTTCACGCTTGATTGATGCGATTGTGTTGGGGTTTGTGATAGCCTGTCTTTTTGCAACCTGACCCACAAGTCTTTCGCCTGTCTTTGTGAAAGCCACAACTGACGGGGTAGTTCTTGCGCCCTCAGGGTTCGTAATAACAGTGGGCTCTCCGCCCTCCATAACTGCTACACAAGAGTTTGTTGTACCAAGGTCAATACCAATAATTTTTGCCATAATAAATCACCTTTCTTTTTTGTTTTCATTTTATATTTTCAGTCGGCATAAAATTTATGCCGAGAGTTTTACACCATTTTTAGTTTGCTACTTTTACCATTGCAAAGCGAACAACCTTACCTTTGCAAAGGTATCCACTCATCAGTTCTTCTGACACTGTGTTTTCGCCAAAGGCATCGTTTTCTTCGTGCATCACTGCGTTGTGAAACTCGGGGTTAAATTCTTCGCCTACGGTTTTTATTCTCTCAACGCCCAAGTCGCTTAAAGCATCATCAAGCTGTTTAAGTATCATTTTCACTCCGTCTTTAAAGCCGCCCTCACTGTCGTCTGCCATTATTGCACGTTCAAGGTTGTCTTTCACAGGGAGAATTTTCATCACTGTGTCGCACACCGCCATAGAAAAAATGTCTTCCCTTTCCTTTGCGGTACGTTTTTTGAAGTTGTCAAATTCTGCCGCGTGACGAAGCATTTTGTCTTTAAGCGAGTCAACCTCCTCCTGAAGAAGTTCTTCTGCCTTTTTTTCCTTTTCAGGCACTTTTTCAGTTTCAGTTTCTTCAGCTGTTTCCACTGTTTCCTTTTCCATATCTTTTGTTTCTTCTGCCGCCATTATGTCTCATCTCCTTTTCCCATTTCAAGCAGTATTTGTCTTGTTCCAAAATCCTTAGTAAGCACACCGCTTAGCTGTGATGTAAAAAATTCAAGTCCTGAAATAACCCTTGAATAATCCATTCGTTTTGGCCCTATAACACCAAGAAGTCCAATCAGTCTCTCTGATGCACGGTATGGTGCAATCACAAGGCTGTTGTTTTTGAGCTCATCAAGGGGCATTTCATCACCGATAAGCACCTTCGTGCAGTTTGTGGGATTTGCCTCAACAATCAGTTTTGAAAGGTTTTCTTTGTCCTCAAGAACATCAAAAAGCTCTTTTACCTTGTCAACGCTGCTGTATTCAGGAAATCTTAAGATATTCGAAAGCCCGTCAACAAAAATCTGTTTGCTGTCAATCTCGGAGACCGCCTCGTGGACAAGTTCAATCACCGAGGTAAGAATTTCAAAGTTGTGACCGATTGCCGAGCGGATTTCCATCATATTTGAAATGTTTATTTCAGAAATGGTAAGCCCCGCAAGGTTTTGGTTGAGTATCCGGCTGAGTTCATCAGCAAAGCCTTCTGAAATATCCTGATTAAGTTTGAGCAAGCGGTTTTTGATTATTCCCGATTTGTCCGAAACAATCAGCATAGCGGTATAGTCATCAATCTTTACCACCTTGATGTTTTTCACAACCCCCGCTTCAGCTGCCGGAAGCATCCCGATAACAGGAAGTCCGGTAATCCCCGAAAACGCCGCCGCAACATCACGTACAATCTTTTCAAGCTCGCGCTTTTTCATAGACGTCGCCTGACGCATTTTTTCAATCTCTGCTGCGGTCATTTCGTATTTTTCCATCAACGAGTCCACATACATACGATATCCGCCAGTGGTAGGAACTCTGCCCGCCGAGGTATGTGGCTGTGCCAAAAGTCCCATTTCCTCAAGGTCGCCCATTTCGTTTCTGATTGTAGCAGCACTGAGATTCAGCTCCGGTTTTTTGGAAATACTTCGTGAGCCAACAGGCTCTGCACTGTTAATATAATCCTCAACTATCGCCTGAAGTATCAGCCTTTTTCTGTCGTCCAAAGCCATTTGTCTCACCTCTTTCAAATGGTTTTTCTTTGTTAGCACTCAAGAGGAAAGAGTGCTAATTTTCTTTATGATACCACCAAAACCCTTTATTGTCAATAGTTTTGCCAAAAAAACTTTCACCTAAAAAACGACAAAAAAGCAGAAAACGCTTTGCGTTTTCTGCTCACAATCACTAATTTTACCAAACCTTTGGCGCAAACTGGATTTGTCCGTCTTTGTATTTAAGCTCAGGCTCGCCCGAGACAAGAGGCTTTGCATATTTTATAAATTCCTCCGTCAAGCCAAATCCATCCTCCGAAATCATACTTGACGGGATTTTCTTTTCAAAATTTGCGATTTCTCTCACATTATACGGAACGATTTCCATTTTATAAGGCTCATCAGAAAGCCTTTTGAAACCCGGAACAACGCCGCCAACACCTTGACACGCAAATTCCACAGCCATTCTTCCTGCATTAAAAGCTTCTGTTACATCACACAGGGAAGCTCCGCTTGACCAGCATCTTTGAAGAGTACTGAGCTCTATTGACCGAGCTTTGAGCCCAAGATTTCCCGCCACCATATCACGAAGGGTCTGTCCTACTCCACCCAGCGCCGCGTGACCGAACTTGTCATTTTTTCTTTTAAGGATACCCTCATTTTCCATTATATATTTTCCGTCTTTGTCACGAATACCCTCAGAAACACAGATCATAACCGAGCCCTGCTCTTTTGCGGTGCTTTCCACTTTTTTAAGAAAGCCATCCGTGTCAAACGCCACCTCAGGAAGACAAACCACATCACAAGCCTTGGTTTCACTGTCATTTGCAAGTGCCGCAGACGCCGCAAGCCAACCGGCATTTCTGCCCATTGCTTCTAATATAACAACAGATGGCACCTGATAGACCTCGGTATCTTTTTTCAGCTGACGCATCGAATTTGAAATGAATTTAGCCGCTGAGCCAAAACCGGGGGTGTGGTCTGTGAGATTCAAGTCATTGTCAATGGTTTTTGGAACACCAACAACCACCACGTCAGAACCTACTTCCTTGGCATAGCGGCTCATTTTGTCCACGGTGTCCATGGAGTCATTTCCACCTATGCAAAAGAAATAACCAATATCATATTTTTTCAAGATTTCGAAGATGTTCTCAAAAAACCCCTTGTCTTCCTGTGGGTCAGGAAGTTTTTTGCGGCAAGAACCAAGATACGAGGATGGTGTCTGCTTCAAAAGCGCCAAAAGCTTATCCTCTTTAAATTTTTCAAGGGAAACGATTTTCTCCTGTTCAACGCCCTCAATGCCAAAAAGTCCGCCAAATACTTTTCCTATTTTATCTGAACGTTCAAATCCGCCCTTTATAACCCCTGCCAGTGACGAGTTTATTACAGCAGTAGGACCTCCGGATTGAACAACCAGTAAGTTTTTCATTTTATGCACTCTCCTTTTTGTAACTTCCTTTTTATTATATTACATCTGCCATTTTTTTTCAAGATAATAATTTGACACCTCTCCATTTTGTGTGTTATACTTTTTAAAGATTTAAAGAGGTGAATTTTATGAAAGCATTGATAACAGGTGCAAGCACAGGTATTGGCCGCGACATGGCAAGGGTTCTTCACAAGATGGGAGCAGAGCTGGTTCTGGTTGCCAGAAATACTGCCCTTTTAGAAGAACTTAAAACAGAGCTTGGCGGAAATCCCCGGATTATCACCCTTGACCTGTCTTCTCCCGAAAACTGTTATGCCCTTTTCGATATGACAAAGGACGACGGTATCGACATTCTCATCAACAATGCAGGCTTTGGCACATATGGCGAATCAAGCACCATTCCCCTTGAAACAGAGCTGAATATGATTGACCTCAACATAAAAGCTGTCCACATCCTGACCAAGCTTTTTCTTGAAAGCTTTGAAGAAAAAAACTGCGGTCACATAATGAATGTAGCATCCATAGCAGGCTTCCTTTCAGGACCACTGATGTCCGCATACTATGCCACAAAAGGCTATGTAGTGAAGTTTAGCACCGCCCTTTTTGAAGAGCTGCGTCGAAAAGGAAGCCCTGTTCACATAAGTGTTTTATGCCCCGGTCCTGTGGATACAGAATTTAACAAGCGGGCCGGTGTTTCATTTATCATAAACGGGCACAAAAGCCCCTTTGTGGCAGAATACGCAATAAAAAAGATGTTTAAGGATAGGCTTATTATTGCTCCTGGATTTTTGGTAAAGCTTGGTATAAGCTTTCAAAGATTTGTCCCCACAAAACTACTTTTAAAAATATCATATTTTCTTCAAAGTTGCAAAAAATAAAAAATGTCTGCGATGCAGCAGGCTTTAAACAAAAAGTGAGTTCGAAACCATCCTCACTCAAATCAAAACTAAGGAGGCTTTTTATGAAAAGCAAAACAAAATTTATTATTCATTCTTCCGTAATTGCCGCACTATATACGGCACTTACCCTTTTATCAAGCGCCCTGGGTCTTTCCAGCGGGGTTATTCAAGTGAGATTTTCAGAGGCACTCACCATTCTTCCGATTTTTACCCCTGCTGCAATTCCGGGGCTTTTTGTGGGATGCATCCTTGCCAACCTCATCAGCGGCAGTGTTATCCTTGACGTAGTGTTTGGCAGTCTGGCAACTCTTTTGGGTGCAATCTTTACTCGCATATTGCGAAAACGCCGCAACTTAGCAACCCTCCCCCCAGTTCTTGCAAATGCCACTATTGTTCCTTTTGTTCTGGTTTATGGATACGGCATAACAGGGTCGCTGTGGTATTTCGCCTTGACAGTAGCCTTGGGCGAAATTATTTCCTGTTGTCTTTTGGGCGGACTTTTGA
>JAZNNB010000015.1:0-2917 GCA_045580025.1 Clostridia bacterium | reverse complement strand
GCCCTAACCTCTTTCGAATCCTGATATGGTCTTCCTGGCTCGGTGAAATCAGCCACAAAAATTATCTTTTCGAGTATTGACATCCCCACTCTGCCAGTACTGTGATACCTTATAGCATTTAAGATATCCTCATCTTTTATTCCAAACTTTTCTCTTGCCATATATTCAGCCACAGGCCCGTGAATAAGGGGTCGGCTGAAATCATATGGCAATCCTGCCTTTTTCAGAATTTCTTTCGACTCGTCAAACGGCATTTCTTTTGCTATATCGTGCAGAAGCGCCGCAAGATGAGCCTTTTGAGCATCTGCTCCAAAAAGATGCGCAAGTTCCTTTGCTTCTTCTGCAACATTCAACGTATGCAAAAAGCGTTTTTCACTCATAACACTTTTCGCAGTTTTCAGTATTTCGTCAAAATTTTGCATAGCCCGAACTATCCTTCATAAATTTGTGTTTTTTCGATATATTCAATTACTTCCTTGCATAACATTTCAGCTACACTTTCGCCATTTCTGATACGATCTCTTATTTCTGACGAAGAAATCTCCATCTCTGTCATAGAAATTTTCGTAATATCCGCATTATATTTCTGTCTTAAAAGGTCAATAGCGGCATCCAAAAACCTCTCGTTCATACCTCCACGCATAGCCACAACTATCTCTGCCCGTTTAAAAATCTCGGCGGGACAAAACCAAGTTTCCATCTCACAAAGAGAATCCGCCCCCACAATAAAGCATAGTCTGTCATCGGGATAAATTTTTCTGAGGGTCTCAAGAGTTTTTGCGGTATAGCTTTTTCCTCCTGCCTCTATCTCTATATCAGACACAGAAAATCTCTTATCCTCGCCTATGGCAAGCTTCACCATATTCAGCCTATGCTCGCCATTTGGGATTTCGAGGTTTGGTTTGTGCGGGGGAATAGCACACGGAATAAAAATCATTTTGTCAAGAGACGCTTTCCCGAGGGCCTCTTTTGCCAAATGCATATGTCCGTTATGAGGCGGGTTGAATGTTCCGCCGAAAATTCCTATTCGCAATTTCTTTTCCCCTTTAGTATGTGAGAATTTCGTTTACTGACGTATTGATTTGTGTCCATGAAGACTTGCCATATTTCGCAAGGAATACGTCAAAAAGTCCTGTTTCGGCGTTCTGGTTCTTGTAGAAAAGCACATCCGAGAAAGAGGTCAAATCAAAGTCAACAACTTCTGATGCAATTTCTTCAGCATTACCTTTGAGGTCCATTTTTTCAAGTGTTCCATAAACACCCTCTACATTGTAGTTTGAGATATAGAATATATTATCTCCCGTTTTTGAAACTCCAAACATTTCTGGTGAAACTTCTTCACGAAGGAGTGTCATTTCCGTTCCATCGAAGCGATATACGTCAAACACCTTTCGTGACGGGCTGTAATCCTTTGTGAATATGAACGTGTCATCCTCTGCCAGATAGCAGGAGTATACATCCTCCGCAACCTGTGTTTCTGAAACAATTCGTCCATTTTTGTATTCGCAATAATTAAGAGTTCCGCCACCCTTGAAGCTTTCAAATTCTGAAATATAGATAACCTTGCGACAATCATAGCTTGCGGCCATCTGAGGCTTGCCTGCTACCACTTCATAGTCAACCACTACGTTGCCTGCAATTTTGAGAGGCTGCTTTCCTTTGGTGTATGCATAATAATCTGCAAGTTTGCCTGTGTAAACCTTGTCGTAAATAACAGTCTTTTCGTCTTTTGACATCATAAGAATGCTGTTGACACCGCTTGCAATTTTTTCTTTCTTGCCAGATGCGATTTCCACAGTATATAGATTGTTTGTCTTGTCATCGGCAATTCCATAAACAAACAAATTATTCTTCTTTTTCTGAATAAGAGGTGCTTTTGTTGTTCTTTCGCCAAGTCTTATGGAACGGCCTTTTTCGTTCATAGCATAAACATCAAATGAACCGTCTGTCTCGTCATAATCTTTTCCGTAAATACGTGTGTTTCCATCCTTGTTTGAGCCAAAGATTTTACACACATCGGTATCCATCTTTATCTTTTCATCCTTAAGCTTTTCAAGGCTCTTTGCATACATATCACCATGCATATTAACACGATTCAAATTCTGCAAGAAGATTGCCCATTTGCTGTCGGCTGAAAATGCAAATGTGCCGTGGTCAATATCTGTTGCAATCTTGAAAGGCTCTTGGATGCCGTCCTCCCAATAATAGAGAACACCCATATCACCGTTTTTATCAGCAGTCTGGATATAAAGAAGCTTGTTTCCGTCGTTTGTCATAACCAGTGAATTATGTACTGCGTCGGAAATTTCTTTAACTTTCTTTGCCTTTCCGTTCTTTATCATACAAAGCTTTCCGCTACCTGTTTCGGGGTCAAAGTTTTCAAAGAAAAACACTGTCTTGCCATCCTTGGACGCATGAATGATACCTGCATTTTTTGCAGCACGTTCAGCGGAAACAAGATTATTATTCTCATCAAGCATTCTGATGTATGAGTCAGTAATAACACTCTCTGACAAAAGAATATTTTTGCCCTTATACACCATATAAAGTGAGTTGTCTTTTGCATAGGTGTATGACGCTGCCACCTCGTCCCCCGAAAGCATATTGGCAAAAGCCACAACTCCCCATACCAAAAGAACAAGGCAGGCTGCAACTGTAACAAGTCCAACAGCACGTCTCGTGATTTTTTTTATATCTTTTGGCATAAAGGACTTTTTCTCTTTTATAACGTCCTTTTTCGGTTTTACATTTACTTTGTCAGCAACCTTTTTCTTTGCAAACAAAGGCTTTTTCTCAGGAATTTCACCACGCCTTGCAGCACGTCTTGCAGCACGCTTTTTAGCGCGTCTTGCAGCAAGGAACTTTTCAAGTGCGTTCTTTTTATTTTCCTTTCTCACCTCGTTCACCGAATCATGAA
>JAZNNB010000014.1:0-18273 GCA_045580025.1 Clostridia bacterium | reverse complement strand
GATTAGGAGGCAAAGCTTGCCCGGCATCTCCGTGGAAGGTGGCTTGAGCCTTGCAGTGATGCAAGGTTTAGATAGATGACCGTCTTAAATGACAGAACTCGGCTTACAGGTCTGCCATATCTTTTAAAAACGAAAACACCGACCTTGGTCGGTGTTTTTTATGTCTAAAAATCGTGGCACACTCCTGCATCAATCTCATTCCTTTCAAAAATACAAACGATTTCTTCTATTTTTTCAAAGTCATCCGCATCACTTTGAATGACCTTTTGAATTTCCTCAAAAATTTTTATGGCTTTTGTATCCGCTATACTGTCAGCATCTATATCAAGACACCAATCAATATTCTGACAGATAAGGTCAGCTATGGCGGCCCTCAAAAGTTCGGTTTTTATGTTCGGGAGGAAACATGAAATTTAAAAATATATTGTAATTCTAAAAGAATTGTGGTATAATAGCTTTGCGACAAAATATCAGAATAATTTTTATCCAAATGAGTTACGCTTAGTAAAAAGCGTAACTCTGATTTTATTATACTCGTTTGGATAAATATGGTGTTTTGTCGCAGAAAGACCATCAGAGTGATACGTTTTTTGGATGTGTCGCTTTGGCGGCACATCTTTTTTATTTGCAAAGGAGAAAAAATCATGCCCGACTATAAGAAACTCTACCACAAGCTGTTTAGTGACATCACCGATACAATAGAAAACTTTCAAAAAGTACAGCAGAACGCAGAAGAAATGTATCTTGATATGTGCGAAGAAGAATTCCCAAACGGCGAAGACCTTGAATCTTTTAACGAAGATATTGAAGAAGAGTAATTTGCAATACAAAGGCTTTTATAATACAAAAAGACGGTTGCTTTCGCAACCGTTTTTCTTTTATCTTTCATCAATTTTTGTATATTCTCGTCTTTTTGCAAAGCTCTTGTACGCCGGACGAATAATCTTTCCGCCTGTAAGCACCTCTTCTATTCTGTGAGCACACCATCCCACAATTCTTGCCATTGCAAAAATGGGAGTATAAAGCTCTTCAGGAATGCCAAGCATCTGATAAACAAAACCTGAATAAAGGTCAACGTTTGCCGGCATAGGTGCAGTAATGCCCTTTAAGTCAGCAAAAACCCTGGGCGCCAGTCTTTCAATAGCTTCATAAAGCCGGAATTCTTTTTCTGCATCAGGTCCGATTTCCTTTGAAAGTGTTCTTGCGCATTCTTTCAAAAGCACTGCACGAGGATCAGAAAGTGTATAAACCGCATGCCCAATGCCATAAATAAGACCGCTGCCGTCGCCTACTTCTTTGCGGACAATTTTGCAAAGATAATCATATACCGCTTCATCCGACCAGTCTTTCAATTTTTCTTTCATTTCTGCCATCTGAGCAAGTGTCTTTTGGTTGGCACCGCCGTGTTTTGGACCTTTTAATGAACCGATTGCCGCCGCAACAGCCGAATAAGTATCGGTATTACTTGAAGACAAAACCCTGATTGAAAAAGCCGAGTTGTTACCACCACCGTGCTCTGCGTGGAGCATAAGGGCAAGGTCAAGAACCTTTGCTTCGGTTTCGGTATACTTATGATTTGGTCTTATCATATAGAGGAAGTTTTCCGCAATAGAAAGTTCAGGCTTGGGATTATGTAGCACAAGGCTTTTCCCGTCAAAATAATGCCTTTTCGTTGCATAAGCATAAGCAATCAGTGTGGGAAATCTCGAAATAAGCTCAAGGCTCTGCCTGAAAAGCGCCTCTGTTGAAATGTTGTCAGGGTCATCATCATAAGAATAAAGTGCTAAGACTGACCTTGCTAACTTATTCATAATGTTTTTACTGGGGGCTTTGAGTATCATATCCTCAGCAAAACTCGGGGGCAATGTGCGGCGCTTTGCAAGGCTTGCAGAAAACGCTTCAAGCTCCTCTTTCTTGGGAAGATGCCCAAAAAGCAGCAGGAAAACCACTTCCTCATAGCCAAAGCGACCTTCCTTCTGGCAGTTTTCAACAATGTCACCGATTGAAATGCCACGATAACGGAGTGTTCCCTCAATGGGTGCTTTATTACCCTCATCGAGCACATATCCGTGAACCTCACCAATAGCAGTAAGCCCCGCAAGGACACCTGTTCCGTCAGGGTTTCTAAGACCTCGTTTTACGCCATATTCAGTATAGTAATGGTTTGGGATGCCACTGAAACTTTTATGCTGTTCAAGAACATCCTCTATATATCTGTCAAAATCTTTTTTCATTTATGTCTCACGTCCTTCCAATTTTTGATTTATCCAGCATCAATCAGCCTGGAGGCCACCCGAGATTTCTTCCTGCAAGCAAATGGAAATGTAGGTGCGAAACCGTCTGCCCGCCGTCTTCACCGCAGTTGTTCACCACACGGAAGCCTTTGTCAGCAAAACCCTGCTCTTTGGCAATCTTCGCTGCAATCTCAAAAATCTTTCCTATAACCGCAGAATTCTCTGCTGTTATTTCGTTTGCTGATTTGATATGTTCTTTTGGAATTATAATAATATGCTGTGGCGCCTGGGGTTCAATGTCCCGAAACGCCAGAACAAACTCATCCTCATAAACCTTGCTTGACGGAATTTGTCCGTCTATTATTTTACAAAAAAGACAGTCTGCCATTTTGTTTTCCTCCTTAAATCAAGGTTTTTACCACTTCAAGCGCCTCTTCAATCTTTGACGCATCCTTGCCGCCTGCCTGAGCGCTGTCCGGCTTTCCGCCGCCACCGCCGCCGCAAATCTTTGCTACCTCGCGGATTATGTTTCCTGCATGTGCTCCCGCTTTCACAGCATCGGGTGTTGCCATAGCCACAATATTCACCTTTCCGTCAGCAGCCGACGCCAGAACAATCACAGCACATCCTGCCTTTTCCTTGAGGTTGTCGCCTGCAGTACGGAGAGCATTCATATCAAGTCCGTCACCAAGACGCTTGGTAATAACCTTAATTCCCTTAACCTCAAGGGCACTGCCAAGAAGGTCATCAAGCCCGCTGTTTGCCATCTTTGCCTTTATGCTTTCAAGCTCACGCTTTAAGTTTTTGTTTTCGTCCATCACCAACTGAGCCTTTGTCAAAACGTCGTGAACGCCGCCCTTCAAAGTATCTGCAAGCCTAACAATAGTATCTTTCGCATCAATCAACTGTTCATAAACACCAATACCGGTCACCGCTTCAATTCTTCTTACGCCTGCAGCAACACCGCTTTCAGAAATGATTTTGAAAAGACCTGCCTGAGCAGTGTTAGAAAGATGCGTTCCGCCGCAGAACTCAATGGAATAATCGCCCATTGAAACGACCCTTACGGTATCGCCGTATTTTTCACCGAACTGTGCTGTTGCACCAAGCTTCTTCGCTTCGTCAATAGCAAGCTCCTCAACGGTTATGGGAAGTGCATCAAGAATTGCCTCATTAACCTTTTCTTCAACCGCTTTGATTTCATCGGTTGTCATTGCCTCAAAATGTGAAAAGTCAAAGCGGAGACGCTTTGCAGTAACCTCAGAGCCAGCCTGTGCCACGTGTGTGCCAAGGACCTCTTTCAGTGCCTTGTGGAGCAGATGTGTGGTTGAATGGTTGCGGCAAATCGCAGCACGGTTCTTTTTGCAAACCGAAAGAGTTGCCATATCGCCCTTTGATATTGAGCCTTCCTCAACCTTTACAATGTGGAAATAAACACCATCGCCGTTTTTCTTTGTGTCAACGACCTTTGCCTTGCCGTTGGCTGTTTCGATGCATCCAATGTCGCCTGCCTGTCCACCCATTTCAGCATAGAAAGGTGAATTTTTCACAATGGCGATGCCCTCATCCCCTGCACCAAGAGCGTCTACCTCAGCATTTTCTGACACGATTCCCACAATTTCGCTCTCTGCAGTGAGTGAATCATATCCCACAAAGCTTGTAGGCTCTGCCTTGATGTTCACCGCACTGTCATCGTCCCAGCTGGAGCCGTCCTTGCGGTTTTTTCTTGCAGTCTCTTTTTGTGTTTTAAGCGCCGCATCAAATCCCTCACGGTCAACAGTTATACCCTGCTCCTCACAGATTTCAACTGTCAAATCAATGGGGAAGCCATAAGTATCGTTTAGCTTGAATGCGTCCTCGCCGGCAAGAACAGCTTTGCCGTTTTTCTTTGTTTCTTCAATATATGTGTTAAGAATTGAAAGTCCGTCTTCAATGGTTCTTGAGAACTTTTCTTCTTCGATCTTTACAACCTTTTTAATATAATCACGCTTTTCGTCAAGCTCGGGATATGCACTCTTTGACTCATCAATAACGGTATCGGCAACGGTATAAAGGAATTCACCCTTGATGCCAAGCAATCTTCCGTGACGAGCAGCACGGCGAAGAAGTCTTCTTAAAACATAACCACGTCCCTCGTTTGACGGAATAACACCATCAGAGACCATCATAACAGTGCTTCTTATGTGGTCGGTTATAACACGGAGTGAAACGTCCGTCTTTTCATCATCCTTATACTCTGCTCCAGCAATGCGGCAGATATTCTTCATTGTGCTTTGAACGGTGTCAACCTCAAAAAGATTTCCAACCCCCTGCATAATACAAGCAAGTCTTTCAAGGCCCATACCTGTGTCAATGTTGGGGTTTGCCAGGCGGTTATAATTTCCGTCCTCGTCCTTGTCAAACTGGGTAAACACCAAGTTCCAAACTTCCATAAAACGGTCACAGTCACAACCAAGCTTGCAGTCAGGCTTTCCGCAGCCCCAGTCAGCACCGCGGTCAACGTGAATTTCAGAGCAGGGGCCACAAGGTCCTGTGCCGTGTTCCCAGAAGTTGTCTTCCTTGCCCATTTTCACAACTCGCTCAGGAGAAACACCAATTTCGTTCACCCAGATATCCCTTGCCTCGTCATCCTCTTCATAAACGGTAATCCAAAGAATATCCTCGGGGATTTCCATAACCTTTGTAAGAAATTCCCACGCCCAGCTGATTGCTTCCCGCTTGAAATAATCACCAAACGAGAAGTTTCCCAGCATTTCAAAGAAAGTGCCGTGTCTTGCGGTTTTTCCCACGCATTCGATATCAGGAGTTCTGATACACTTCTGGCAGGTGGTAACCCTCTTCCTTGGAGGAATTTCCGCACCGGTAAACCATTTTTTCATAGGTGCCATACCCGAATTGATAAGAAGCAAGCTTGCATCGTTTTTCGGCACAAGCGAAAAACTGTCAAGTCTGAGACAGTCCTTTGACTCAAAAAACGAAAGATATTTTTCTCTTATTTCATTTAATCCCATTTTTTTCATAAGTTTTTGAAGCCTTTCTGATTATAATTTTCCGATGCCCAAATCTTGAACATCGCATAATTCATTCATTATATCATAGTATTGTACCATTTTTTGCATTATAAGTCAAGAGTTATTGCCAAGATGCTTTTCGTCGTCCTGATGAATTTCTCCGTTTCTCAAAAAAATCCACAATAAGCATTGAAACCACCAGCAAAAGCATACACGAAAGCACCAGAATTATCGACACCAAAAATGTTCCCAAGGGCGAAACCAAAGGATGATAAGGCACAAAATCAGGCAAAAACGCGCCCATATCCACGGGGAAAAGCCGCAACAATATACGAACAATAACTGCTGCAAGACCTCCCTGAAGCAGTTTCCCCAAAAGATAAGGCAGGATTGAAAGACCCCTTGGTGCAATTATTGACGAAACCTGAAACACCACCGAAAGTCCTGAAAATGCAAGAAAAAACGAGACCAACGAAAGTTTTGTGGTGAAATCCATTGTAGTGCCGCAAAGCAAATTTAGCCCGCCCGTTATTTCAACTATGGGATAAAGAAACGGCAGATGCTTTCCCTTTGGCAAAGCACTTGCCACCACTGCAAAAAATACCACAAAACCACAGATTTTCAGGATAGAAAACACAGAGCTGTCTATTATCCCACCCAAAGAAGATACCATATTTTCTTTTTTTAATGTGCTGTGGGGGGGAAGGATGTTTTTTCTCTCTTCTTTTCCCCTATAAAGTCTGAATAAAACTCCCACCATGAGAGCTGCAAGAATATGAGCTATGTAAAGATACCACCCCAAAACTTCACTTTTTAGATATCCGCCGCCTACCACGCCAAGAACAAATATGGGGCCTGAATTGTTGCAAAAAGCCGTCATTCTTTCTGCCTCAGGCTTGGTGCACTCGCCCCTTTCATAAAGGTCCGTTGCAACAACCGCCCCCATAGGATACCCGCTGACCAATCCAAGAAAAAAGGCAAGGGCGGAAGAACCCGGAAGATGAAAAAGCGGCCGCATAACAGGCGACAAAAAAACGCTGCAAAGGCGGGAAAACCCCAAAGCCGAAAGGAGTCCGCTGCACACAAAAAACGGTAAAAACGATGGGATAATGGTGTTTTGACACAAAGAAAATGCCTCCTTTGCCGCCCCAAGACACCTCTCCGGCTCTATAACAAGAAAAACCGTAAGATAAAGCGTGATTATGGCAAACAGGCATTTAAGGGGTTTAGGAAAAAGTTTTTGCATGAGGACTATACTCCTTTCTTCTAATATATTATTCATCAATAAGTCCTTTTAGGCATAAACTTTAAAAACGGAAATTTGGCTTTTTGAGGTGACAAGATTGAAAAAAAGAAAACAGCGAGAAGAAACAAAACCCACTTTCAAAGAAAGAATGGCTGACGGATTTGATGCATCAAAGGAAATCATTTTGGATGTGCCGAAAATTGTGTTCATCGGAAACCGCGAGGCAGTAATTGAAAACTATAAAAGCATATCCGACTATACTGACGTGCTCATCGTCCTTGATGCCGAGCCTTTCCCGCTGAAGTTTTCGGGGAAAGGTCTTGAAATAAAAAGCATCAGCCGTGAAATGCTCTTTGTCTCGGGCGAAATCGAAAAAATGGAGTTTTTGAGGGAGGGCTGATTTCTTTATGTCCATTGAAAAAATCATCGGTTTTTTGCGTGGCTATGTGGAAATTTACGCGGACGGACTTTTCACCGAAAGATTCTTGAACGTCTGTATGCGTAGGGAAATTTATCTGTGGGATATAAGGCGCCGTGGAAAACACCGAATTTCTGCCTGCATAAGCATACGGGGATTCAGACTTCTTCGTCCTATTGCAAAAAAGACACGAACCTCGGTGAAAATTACCAATCGTCACGGGCTTCCTTTCATCTTCCACCGCTACCGCCGTCGCAAAATCGCATTCCTTGGACTTTTTCTCTTTTTGACTGTGCTGTGGTATTTATCGTCGCACATTATGGGTATCAGCATTTCAGGAAACACACGTATCCCCACCGAAGAAATTGAAAAAAATCTTAAAAATTTTGGTATACACTATGGCGCAGCAGTTAAAAAAATTGATAGCTCTATGGTGAAAAATCAGATGATGATAAGCCTTGATGACCTTTCTTGGATTGGTGTCAGCATAAAAGGCTCTCGGGTTTATATTGAAGTGAAAGAACGCCTTGACACAAAACGCCTTGACGATTCCGACATTCCCTGTGATATAGTGGCAAGCCGAGACGGAACAATTCTTCTCCTTGAGGTGAAAAACGGTCAGACAATGGTGAAGGTCAACCAGTTCGTGACAGAAGGCGACCTTTTGGTAAGCGGACTTATGGACAGCGAAAAGGTGGGTATGCGCTATGTTCACTCCTTTGGGGAAATCTTTGCCCAGACCTCTTACAAAAAAAGCGGAGAATATTCCCTTGACTTTATAGAAAAAATATATTCAGGAAAAACAAAAAACCGCTATACCCTTTCACTCCTTGGGAAACGGTTTCCCTTTTTTAATGCAAAAAAAAGCCCCTTTTCCCACTATGACAAAGAGGAAACTTTAACCGAATACACATCTCCCCTCAACTTTTTGCCCTCGGCGTTTGTGAAAACCGAAAGCTTCGTCGAATACACGCCAAAAAAACGAGAGCGAACATTGGAAGAAACCATTGCTTTTGCAGAGAAAGAGCTTTTTGCTCTCCTTGATGCCGAGGTCCCAGAGGATACCGAAATTTTGGACAAAAAAATCTTATGGCAAGAAGCAGGGGAAAGGTGTATCACAGTAACCGCTGAATACCTTTGCCGTGAGGATATTGCAAGGCAAAGAAAGATTGACAAAATCGAGATTTTGGATTATGATAAAGAGTGAGGAATTATCGGTTTTTAAAAAAGAAAAAGCCCTGTTTTTTGGGCAAACATCACAAAAGGAAGGATTCCAGAAATATGGAGCGTTATATCGAAGTTGAAAGGATGGACCTTTTAATAAACTTATTCGGAAATTTTGACGAAAACATCCGACTCATTGAAAAAACCTATGACGTGGCGGTGATAAACCGCGGTTCAAATATAAAGCTTGGCGGCGAGCCATCATCAGTTGATGCCGCAAGCCGCACAATCAACAGTCTTCTTGCTATGGCACACGACGGCACAACAATCGGTGAGCAAGAGGTCCGTTATGTTATGTCCCAGATTGATGAGGGCAACGAAAAAGAGCTTGAAACTTTGGGTCAGGACTGTGTTTGCATAACATCACGCGGGACTCCAATTCGTGCTAAAACCCTTGGACAGAAAAGCTATATAGGCGCCATCGAAAAAAACTCCATTGTCTTTGGCATTGGTCCTGCAGGTACAGGAAAAACTTATCTTGCGGTGGCTATGGCAGTGAAAGCTTTCAAAAATAAAGAGGTAAACAAAATAATTCTCACCCGTCCCGCAGTTGAAGCAGGCGAATCCCTTGGCTTTCTCCCGGGCGATATGCAGGAAAAGGTTGACCCATATCTCCGCCCCCTTTATGACGCACTTGGCGATATGCTTGGCGGAGAAACCTTCCACAAAAATGTGGAACGTGGGCTTATTGAGGTTGCGCCCCTTGCCTATATGCGTGGAAGAACCTTGGATGATGCCTTTATCATTCTTGACGAAGCGCAAAACACCACCCCCGAACAGATGAAAATGTTCCTTACCCGTATGGGATTTTCATCAAAAATCGTGGTTACCGGCGACGTCACCCAGATAGACCTGCCCCGTGATAAAAAGTCAGGTCTTCGGGATGCAGAAATGGTGCTTAAAGGAGTTGAGGGCATTGAATTTATGTACCTCAGCGAAATGGACGTTGTAAGGCATCCACTTGTTCAGAAAATTGTAAAAGCATACGAAAGAAAAACCATTGAGCGTGAAAAGGCTCAAAGAAACAACGGAAGAGGCAGAAAAAACTATGAAGGTAGCCATCAGAAACAACCAAAAGAAATTTAAAGTGGAAAAATCCCTCCGTGACCTTGTGCGAAGTGCAGCAAAAGCAACACTTCTTTATATGGACTTTAGCACAAAGGTTGAAATCAGCGTTATGTTCACCGATAACCAAGAGATAAAAGAACTCAACCATATCCATCGAGGATTAGACCGTGCCACAGACGTGCTTTCTTTCCCCTTGATTGAATATGACGAAGAGGGCAATGTTATTTCGGAATTTATGGACTTTAACCAAAGTGGCGAAATGGTTTTGGGAGACATTGTTATTTCCCTTGAACGTGCCGCCAAGCAAGCAGAGGAATATGGTCACAGCTTCAACCGTGAGGTTGGCTTTTTGACTGTACACTCAATGCTTCACCTCCTCGGTTATGACCATATGACCCCTGAGGACGAAGAAGAAATGTTCTCCTATCAGGAAGACATCCTAAGCCAAATGAACTTAAGCAGAGATTAAAAAGGGGGAAAAGCCATGAAATCAGGATTTGTTGCCATCTGTGGCAGACCAAATGCAGGAAAATCCACACTTATGAACAAAATAATCGGCGAAAAGGTGGCTATTGTTTCAAACAAGCCCCAGACCACCCGTACAAAAATTATGGGTGTACGCACAGAAGACGACTGCCAGATTGTTTTAATTGATACTCCTGGTATCCACAAGCCCCAAAACAAGCTGGGCGAGAAAATGGAAAAATATATTTACACCGCAACCAAGGACATTGACGTTCTTCTTTATGTGGTGGATGCTACCCTTTATGACAACGAATACCCAAAAGAAAAGGCGGCTCTTGAAGGGCTTAAAGCATCGGATGTTCCCGTTATTTTGGTTGTCAACAAGGTGGACAAGGTTGAAAAAAACAGCCTTCTTCCCACTATTCAAAAACTCAGCGAGCTTTATGACTTTTCGGGCATCGTTCCCCTTTCTGCAAAAATGGGCGACAATGTTGATGCTCTCCTTGCGGAAATCAAAAACCTTTTGAGCGAGGGTCCGCAATTCTTCCCCGGTGACATAATCACCGACCAGCCGGAAAGACAAATTGTGGCAGAATTTATTCGCGAAAAAGCCCTGAGGCTCTTAAATCAAGAAATACCTCACGGCATCGCTGTGGAAATCGAAAGAATGCAAAGGCGTGAAAACGGAACATATGAAATCCTTGCGGCAATTTATTGCGAACGCCAGAGTCACAAGGCAATTATAATCGGCAAAAAAGGCGAGAAACTCAAAGAGATAGGAAGCCGTGCAAGGCAGGACATTGAGAGATTTTTATCCTCAAAGGTTTATCTTGAGCTTTGGGTAAAGGTCAAAGAAGACTGGCGCAACAAGGAAGCCTTTATGAACACAATCGGCTTTGATTAAACGCCACTTTTTGGAAGCCTTGCCACAAATATTTCAGTATTTTACTTTTCTTCTCTCCACAAAATAACTTTGGATGAGGAGGTAGGTTTTATGGGAAAGATAAAAGATTTGGCTTGGCAGGCATTCGAAAAGACCGGTGGAATAAAAGAATACTTAAAATATAAAGCACACAGCGAAGATAATTTTTCTTTGGAGGTTGGTGAGGAAATTGGGGCTTTTGAAGACCACAGGAATAGTTACAAAAACAACAAAATTCAGTGAAAACAGCCTTATTGTCACCATTATCACCAAAGACTTTGGCAAGATTTATGCCATTGCTCAAAATGCAAGAACTTCAAAATCCCGTCTGATTTCGGGCCTTCAGCTTTTTTCATACAGCGAAATTGTGGTGTATGAAAGCCGCACAAAAACTGGACTTTTTAGGCTTAACGAAATGAACGTAATCGAAAGCTTTGGCCATCTCCGAAATGGCCTCTCCGCCCTTGCCTATGCCTCATATTTCGCCGAGGTTTTGAACTCAGTGGCGGTTGAGGGGGAAGCCGACGAAGACATCTTAAGTCTTTTTCTCAACTGCCTTTTCGCTCTTGACAAAAGCCTTTGTTCTCCTGAAAAAATCAAGGCGGTTTTCCAGTGGCGAATTGCAGCGATTTCAGGCTATGAGCCTATGGTTGACGTATGCGGCAGCTGCGGAAAGACCGACGGCGAGTTTTTGTTTGATATTTTCGATGGCGAATGTTTTTGCCCAGAATGTGCCAATGAGCGCACAGGCCTTGCATCTCTTTCTGATGGTATGAGAAAAACTATTCAATACATAAGTGAGGCGGAAAGCAAAAAGATTTTTTCTTTTAGCGCAGGAGAAAAAGCCATAAACTACCTGAGTTCTTTAGGCGAAAGATATATCGAGGCACAATTTGACAAAAACTTCAGCACTCTTGATTACTTAAAAAAAGTTATAGGACTTGATAAACAATGAAAGAAAAGATTAAAGAATTCTTAACAGAAAACGGCGTAGGCGATGTTGGTTTTTGCACCCTTAACCCTGCAGAAAACCCATTCGGCTTGGGATTTGCAATTTCCTTTGCCATCCCCCTTTCAAAATCGGTGGTTGACGGAATTGATAACGCCCCAACCCATACATATTTTCACCACTATCGCACGGTTAACACCTTTATTGACAACCTTTCCCTGAAAGTCGGGCTTATGCTGGCAAAAGAAGGCTTCGATTATGCCGCTATTCCTGCATCCCAATCGGTAAACGGTCTTCAGGGAATTTTTTCACATAAATACGCCGCCACCCTTTCGGGCCTTGGCACAATCGGGAAAAGCGGTCTTTTCCTCTCTGAAAAATTTGGGCCCCAAGTGCGTCTTGGAACAATTCTCACAAGCTGTCCCTTTGACACAGAAAATGCCCAACCAAAATCAATTTGCGGGGATTGCAGGATTTGTGTTGACAGCTGTCCCGCTATGGCAATCCGTGGCGAAGAATGGGCATCTGGCGACCCGCGTGATAAAATCGTTGATGCAAAAGCTTGCAGCGACTATATGAAAAAGGAATTTCAGCACATAGGCCGAGGTGTAGTATGCGGAATTTGTATGAAAGTCTGCCCAAAGCGACAAAAATAAAAAAGCTACCCGTGGTAGCCTTTTTTTATTCCTCAATTTCAACTTCTTCGTCTTCCATCGAAATGAGCATCTCCTCCACATCAATTTGGGCTTTTTTCAGCTTTTCGATACTATCAGAAATTTCGTTCATAAGCTTCAAATAAGGTTTTTTGTAATCTTTCATAATAATTCCTCCTTTGTATAATTAAAAAATGCGTGACCGAAGCCACGCATGAAAAACGCATGACTCCGATAGTTGTGACACATTTTACTCCACAATTTAGATATGCGAAAACAGAGTATGCATTTTTACCATAAGGTAAACCTACATACCTAAATTATGGATAATAAAAATTTTTATTATGTGTCACGGTGTCATTATATCACCATTTTTCTACAATTACAAGAGGCTTTTTTTGTAATATTTTGTAGAACCCCATAAAAAATCAAAAAACCGCCTCAAATACAAGGCGGTTTTTTATTACTTTTTAAAAGCCTGACCTATCGTCCATCCAAAATCAAACTTCGGCACAACAAACGCCACCTCTACCTCATCGTCAGAAAGAGATGTTTCTGATGTACAGCGAAGCACAGGCTCAACATCAGGGCGGTTGTTATATCTGCAGACCTCTTTCACAAGATTGGACAAATCATCAAGGGTCCATTTCGCTGGCATATTTATATGCATAAAATAATCCTGCCAGTTGTCAATCTTGAGGACAGAAAGGTGCTTCACCATATCGTCGGACTTTCCACGATAAACAATTCTGTACCATTCTTCGCCCTTGCCTGAAAGCCGCGACATAATCTCATCATAGGTCGCCGCAACGATTGTATTCTTTGACTTTCGTCTGTCATCTGCGGCAAAATATTCAGAAAGCTCTCTTTCGCTTTCAAAAATTTCAAGAAGCAACACGCAAAACACTCCTTTTATTCAAAAAGACGCGCCCCTTGGGCACGTCTTTTTTTGTTGGTTATCTGTTAAGAATAAGCTTTGTAAGTTCAACAGGCTCAACAATCTTGCCATCTTTGTAAACACGCATATTTCCTGATGCGATTTCATCAATAAGAATAACTTCGTCATTGTTGTAACCAAACTCAAACTTGATATCCCACAAATCAAGACCAATTGTTTTGAGATCGTCTGCCACAATCTTTGTGATTTTAAGTGTCTGTTCCTTCATGCTTTCAAACATTTCAGGAGACATAACGCCGAGAGCCGCAAGACCTTCGCCTGTAACAAGGGGGTCGCCAAGCTCGTCGTTTTTGAAGGTGCATTCAACGTATCCGCCCTCCAAAACTGTGCCATCCTTGATATATTCGCCATATCTGCGAACAAAGCTTCCTGTTGCAACAAGACGACAGATAACTTCAAGACCGTGACCGAAAACTTTTCCGGGAAGAACCTCCATCGTAGCATCATCGATGTTTGCACTTACATAATGTGTCTTGATGCCCGCTTTCTTCAGCATCTCAAAATAATAAACTGAGGTTTCAAGGTTTGCTTTTCCTATACCCTCTATGGTAAGACCAACCGAATTTTCACCCGGGTCAAATACTCCATCCTTGCCAGTACAGTCATCTTTGAACTTAAGGAGAACATTCCCGTTTTCAAGGCTGTATACGTCTTTTGTTTTTCCCTGATAAATTTTATTCATTGTCAAAACTCCTTCTTTTTTGATTTTTCTTCATTTATTTTAACATACATTCTAAAAAATTTACAATAGTTTTTCGAAAAAAAAAATAATTTTTTTATAGTTCCAAGCTCTAAGCAAATCAACCGTTCCCAAAAACCACTACATTTGTTGAATCTCACAAAATTTGTGACAAGTCCAGCTCTTGTTGTCATTCGGTCTTAAACAATGCACTCTGTGCATTATTAACCGCCCCGAGAAAGCCACCTGATATGGCATTCTGAAAATCCTTGTCCACAACAACTCTCCAACCGTTTTCAGCATTTTTAACCAAAATAGATACCTCGGTAGTGGCAGTTTCAAGGTCCTTGCTGTTTATGAACTCCTTGAAAATCTCCTCTGTTCTTCTGTCGATGTCATCTTCACCGATTTCACCCATAGCAAATTCCTGAAGAACCTTCATAGTGCTCTGCCCAAGCACCGCTGTCAAATTAAGAGTGGTTATTTTAGCCTTCACCGTGGCTTCATTTACACTCTTTTTCTCACTTGAAACTATTTCACACTCTAAAGCTTCAAAAACCGAATCAAGCACCTGATCTCCGCCGTCAAGACTGTCAATCCCTGAAAACTTGAGTTCACCTGCATCAATAAACTTTCCCGCAGTATCCATATCTCCCGATTTAAGCGCCGCCACCAGATTTAAAACCGCCTCTTCAATTTCTTTTTTCTGTCCAGCGCAAGCCGAAATGCAAATTGCAAGGACCAGAATAAGAATAAATGCCATTGTTTTTCTAAAGTGTTCTTTCATTTTTCCTCCTTATGTCGTCCTGAAATTATTTTTAATCAAAGTAATTCAACTGAAATCTCTTTTCTCGCAAACGATGCTGCACGCGCTTTCAGTCCCACGCTTCCAGGTGTGCTCAAAATGCTTTCAAACAGGTTAACCGCATCTCCCGATGTTATTCCATCTCCATCAAGCAACAGCCCCCCTATGCCCAAGGTCACAACCCGCGAGAGCTCTTTCACAGAAATTTCGGTGCGAACGCCACCAAAATCCTTAATTTTCTCAATAATTTCCTCAAAAAAAGGCTCAGCCGCATTCATAATCCGCCGTTCTAATGCCATCTTTACCGACCAGTGCATAACACCGTGGCTTTCCTTTTTAAGTTTATTTTCAGCTGTCCTGATTGCTTCAAAAAGTTTTTCGGCTGCCTCAAATGGCTGGGTTTCTGCATTTTCCACCGCCTTTTTAAAGCCCTTTTTCCAATCCTCTTCGAACCGGTCAAACATAACCTCAAAGATTTCATCCTTGGATTTGAAATAGTAATAGAAAAGCCCTACCTCACAACCAACCTCTCGCTGCACAGCCCTTATGGTAACCCCATCAAAGCCTTTTTCGAAAAACATTTTCTGCGCAGCATCAATTATTTGTTCTCTCTTTCCGGTTCCTTCTTTTGTATTAGCCATAATTATCCCCCTGATAAAAATTTTTCCTTTATTTTTGAACATTATTCAGTTTCAAGAATGCATACTTTTAAAGACGTCTGCAACCTCGCTGATAGTCATAAAAGCATATGGGTCAATTTCGTGCACCATCTGCCGCAGCCTTGAAATTTGAAAACGGTTAACCACAAAATAAACAACAGCTTTGTCGGTATCTGAATATCCGCCTTTTGCCGGAATATTGGTGGTTCCGCTTTCAAAAGCTGCGGTAAGCGCAGAGCTTATTTCTCTTGGCTTTTCAGTAATAATCATAACGGCTTTTGAACGGTCAAAGCCCTCAACAATAAAGTCAATGGTCTTGAGTCCTGCGCCATAGGTGACTATGGAATAAAGCGGCAAAATCCAACTCTTTAAAACTATACCCGCCACTACATACAAAATAACATTGTATGTCATAACAAATGTTCCAACGGTAATTCCCAGCCGTTTTGAAAATACAACCGCCATAACCTCCACGCCATCAATAGCCCCGCCATTGCGAATAGTAAGACCACTGCCCACTCCTGAAATCAATCCGCCAAAAATAGCACAGAGCAGCAAATCCTGCCCAGCAAGAGGCGATGCCATGCTCACATCAACGGGCAAAACATCCGTTATCAGCCACGCACTAAGTGAATATATGACAACGGTATAAAGCGAATAAATGGTAAACGTAATCCCCTGCCTTTTAAGCCCAAACAAAAAAAGCGGAAAGTTCAGCAAAACAAGAAACAGCGAAAGGCTCATATACTCCGGCGAGATTTGCGAAAACAGCATTGACGTTCCTGAAATTCCACTATCATAAAGATTTACCGGATAGAGAAATATTGTCACGCCAAAGGCATTGACGATGCCTGAAATAGTAAGTGCCAGAAAGTTCCGTTTTTTTAGACGCTTTAAATCCTCTTTCATCAAATACCCCCTTTTTATTTAATCATTGTTCAGTACTATATTAACATATTCCCCCGCCAATTTCAATAGGTTCTTTCAATTTTGATAATAAAAAATACAGAGGAATGTCGCCCCTGTATTTTTGCATTTTATAAGCCCTTATCTTTAGAACAGCAACTCACCGCGAAGAACAACGTGCTTGAGTTCCAAGTCTTTGTCAAGAATAACAATATCCGCCATCTTTCCTTCCTCAAGGCTTCCCGTCTTGTCATAAATTCCAACAGTTTGTGCCGGATTCTTTGACACCATTGTACAGATATCTTCCATAGGAATTCCTGCAGAATAAAGATTTCTTACACAGTCAAGGAGAACACTTGTTCCACCAGCGATTGTGCCGTCTTCTGTATAGGTCTTTTTGTCAGTTACAGTAATTTTTCTTCCGTTAACCATATACTCTCCGTCAGGCATACCTGTTCCGATTTCCGAGTCGGTTATAATATTTATTTTATCCTTGCCCTTAAGGTCATAAATCATCTTAACAACATCCCCGTGAACATGGAAGAAGTCGCCAATTATTTCCACTCTTGCATCGCTGCAGAGAAGACCGCCCACTGTCCCGGGAGCTCTGTGGGTAAGAGCGCTCATAGCGTTAAAAAGGTGCGTACCCTGACTTGCACCGATGTCAACCGCATGTCTTACCTGTTCATATGTAGCGTTTGTGTGCCCAATAGATACACAAACATTATTTTCTACCGCAAGCTTTATTACCTCATCAGCATTAGGAAGCTCGGGCGCAAGGGTGATAATTTTAAACGCCTCGCCACCGGCATTTACATATTCCATAAATTCGTGGGGGTCTGTGTCTCTGATATTTTCGGGCAGGTGTGCGCCCTTGTATTTTTCAGAGAAAAACGGACCTTCAAGATGGAAACCATAAACCTTTGCCAATCCCTTATCGTCCCTTTTTGATGCCTCAACCATATATGCAATACGGTCAAGAAGCTTTTGTTTTGGCGCTGCAGAAAGCGCTGGAACCAAAGCAGTAGTGCCATTTTCGGCTTGAAACTTTGCAACTGTTTTGTATGTTTCATCATCATAGTCAACAAAGTTTTTACCCAAAGATGAGTGCATATGGGTGTCAATGAATCCGGGAATAACGTACATTCCGCTGGCATCAATGTCACAACCGTCTATATTTCCTATTTTTGATATCTTCTGACCCTCTGTCAGAATATCCGCATCAATAAATTCAAATTTTCCGTTTAATACCTTCCCACCTTTAATAATCATAAAATATACCCCTTTCTTTTTAAAAAAAGGGGGCTATACAAAATAGCCCCCTGCTTTGTTTTGCAATTAATGAATGATTGCTCTTTCTGTATCTTTGTCAAACAAGTGAATCTTGTTGATATCAAATACAGCCTTTATAGCATCGCCGTTCTTTGCAGTTGTACGACGGTTAACACGAGCAGTAATAGGTGTTGAACCAAGCTTGAGATAAAGGTATGTTTCAGAACCCATCATTTCTGTGATGTCAACTTCAACATTTACAATGCCATCAGGAATTGAAGCGATATGAGCTTCATCTTCATAAATGTTTTCAGGTCTGATACCCATAACAACTTCTTTGCCGAAATATTCAGCAAGCTCTTCACGGTTACCCTTGCCCTCAGGAAGCTTAACATCAAGGCTGTCATTAACAAGGTGAACACCGTCCTGTTTCTTTTCAACAGTAACGTTGATGAAGTTCATCTGGGGGCTTCCGATAAAGCCTGCAACAAACACGTTAACCGGTTCATCATAAAGCTCAATAGGAGTAGCACACTGCTGGAGATAACCATCTTTCATAACAGCAATTCTTGTACCCATTGTCATAGCTTCTGTCTGGTCATGAGTAACATAGATAAATGTTGTCTGCAATTTCTTATGAAGCTTGTTGATTTCAGTTCTCATTGCAACTCTCAACTTAGCGTCAAGGTTTGACAATGGTTCGTCCATCAAGAATACCTTTGGGCTACGAACAATAGCACGACCGAGAGCCACACGCTGTCTTTGTCCGCCTGACAAAGCCTTTGGCTTTCTGTCAAGGAGGTG
>JAZNNB010000013.1:0-3183 GCA_045580025.1 Clostridia bacterium | reverse complement strand
TGTCCTTTTCGGATTCAAATATTTCAGCAACTGCATCGGTAAGCTCATCCGTCCAGACCTTTCCGCTTTTTACGACGTTTGCCCAGGGGCAGAGTTTTTTATAGTCATCATCGAAAACAATGGTGTAAGGAGGTCCGCAGCGGTCATCAACAGCCATGTACATGCGTCTGCCTTGGCACATAAGGCCGCCCGCTTCACTTTCTTTCATTTTTTTGTCAAGACGGTCGAATATTTCTTTTGTTATTTCATACAGGCGATAATCCTGAAAGCCACCATATTCTCCGAAATATCTTCCGCTATTTTCATCAAAACAAGCTTTCCAGCCGAACCCGTTTTTAAAAAGCATGATATAAACCTCCCCGCTTAATCTGTTCACTAAATTGAAATTTGTCACTCAATATGCAACCTATAACATGATGCTTCAAATATTTTGCTTCCGTCATATTTTTCAATCGTTCCATAATTCTCAAATTGAAATCCACATTTTTTAATTACATTTCCCGAAGCATAATTTTCATTAGCATGACGGGCAAAAAAATCACGTGCCCCCAAACTTTGATACGCCCATCGAATCATTGCATTTGAAGCTTCTGTTGCATATCCCATACCCCAATACTGGCTTTTTAAATTATACCCCAACTCATAAGCCTTGTATTCTTCCGCATATGACATAGAGCCTCCACCTATCACTTTTCCAGAACTCTTTAGAACAAATACAAATTCGTTTTTATTCTCTAAAGAATTTATCCACTCCTCGGCTTGGTGAACATTATCATGCAAGGGATAAGGCATAAACTTGTTTACCATCGGATCGCTTGCCCATTCAAACACATCATATGCATCATCTATACTTATTGGTCTAATTATTAGTCTTTCGGTTTCAATTGTTTTCACATCCATTACCTCTCACAACTTCATAAGTGCTTTCATATCCATCATGCATCCAATAATTAGATACAACGATTAATCTTCATAGTTACCCCTTCCGATTCTGTGGCATAAATACCCTCACCCTCCGTCAACTATAAATGCTTCACCCCTTTGGATATGGCTTCCAACGACTTTTTTAATGCAGCAAGTCCCGCATCCGAAATTTGCAAAGCATCTTCCTGTCTTTCTTCTTGACGATTCGCCACAAATTCCGCTGCTCCTTTTGCATCGCCCTTTGCAATCGTTATCGCACTTTCCTTATTATTTTCAATCAGCGCTTTCGCTGTCGGCTGGCTTGTAAGATAATCCAACTCTGCTTTTGATATATTTTTAAGTATCTGCATAGTATCCGCCCTCCTTGAAAAAAACTATTTCCCTGTCAATACTATCGGCACTTCTTATCCAAAAACTAACAATTACCGCGTTTTGTCTTCCTTTTTCTTTTTCATCAGGTGCACATACTGTGGATAATATTTCTTCATCAGCGACATAAACTGGTTCCGCACCCGGTCTACGAAACCGAATTTCATAATTACTAAAATCAATCCGCAAATCGGCACCATACTCAAAACCGACACAAGCGCAACCACCGGATTGCCCGGCATTTTATTCAGACTCGTAAGTGTCAATAACACCAACAGGCCCACCACCGCTCCCATGATGATTGCGGCGCGTTTAAAACCTTTCATTAACACGCTTCGCCGCTTCATAATGCTTGCGTAAATCTGTTCCAATTCCTCTGCGGAATATTTCCATTCCTTCATTCCCTTCTTAATTTCCGATGATAAATTCTCAGCGTAAATTCTTGCCATTGCTCTCGTCCCCTCCTCTATTGGTGCGCACACAACCGTCTCCATTGTACCATATTCCGGCTTTTATGTCATCTTTTTCATGTCCACTTTTATTGACAAGTACACACTATGAATCCGTTTTTTTTATATTACTCTTTCTCTTAAAGAGAATGGCTTTGCCGACAAGCAAAGCTATCGCCATCCCCCCTCCAATCAAACGGAACAAAAACACTCCTGTCAAAAAGCCGAATAGAAATACAAAATATGCGCCTAGAGATACTACTGTAGTTAACACTAGGTTCTCTTTGCATACACCGGTCACCAAACAAATAATACCACATGCTACTGCGCCGATTATATAAAGCTCTCTCCCATATTCAAAATAGGTTGCCAGCAAAAAAGCAATCAAAAAAAGAACAAAACCAATTATACTCCCATAAAATACCTTTCTTTTCATTCCGTTTCTCCTTTGCATTTAACTATCGCATTATACACATCAAGAAAACCGAGTGCAGACGTTTTCGGTTATAAAACAGTTCAATGTATCAGAACATATCTGCTTTTACCTCTTCCATTGTAGCATATTCCCGGCGATAAATCCGCTCTTTTTTTAATGTTGCAAAAAAACTTTCCATACTTACGTTATCATACGGACAACCGGGCTTACTCATACTGCCCTTAATCCCGTGTTCAGCAAGCATTTTCTGGCATCCTCTGCTGGCATATTGACTTCCTCGATCGCTGTGAAATACCAGTCCTTCCGCAACGCCGTTCCGTCCGATTGCATTTCCTAATGCCCGCTTTACCAGCTCCGTGTCTATCTTTTTACTGACAGCATAGCCGATAACCTCCCGGTTATAAAGGTCAATCACTGCAGCCAGGTACACCCAGCCAAGCTTCTGCCTTATTATACAATTTTCACCTCTCTGAACTTTCCTTTTCTTTCACATTTTTACTGGACTTATTTCTTATAATATATTATGATGGTCTTATCGTGAATTAAGGAGGTACCCTCATGACTGAACGTAACCTTACCCTGCTTACCGATTTCTACGAAATCACCATGATGCAGGGCTATTATAAAGAAAATCGAAACGATATTGTTGTCTTTGACGCCTTTTACCGGCGCAATCCGTCCGGTGGCGGCTATGCCGTTTGTGCCGGCCTTGCCCAGGTCATCGACTATATCAAAAATTTGCATTTTGAGAAAGAAGATATCGAGTATCTTCGCGGTACCGGTATGTTTGACGAGGATTTCCTGTCCTATCTGGCAGAGTTCCGCTTCACCGGCAGCATTTACGCCATTCCGGAGGGTTCCGTAGTGTTCCCGATGGAGCCGCTTGTGAAAGTGATTGCACCGATTATGGAAGCGCAGTTTGTGGAAACGGCAATTCTTACTATGGTAAACCACCAGAGCCTCATTGCCACCAAGGCGGCCCGGGTTTGCTTTGCAGCAAAGGAC
>JAZNNB010000012.1:0-5777 GCA_045580025.1 Clostridia bacterium | reverse complement strand
CGCTAACTATTCACAGTCTGTTGACGGTGCACTTGTTGTAGCAGAAGCAGGTTCAGCAGGAGAAGAACTTGCAACAGGTGATGAATTCTTCAAAAATGCACAGTTTACAGCAGTTGACTCAATGGCTACAGCGCTTCTCGATGTTAAGTCTGGCACATCTGATATTGCTATTGTTGACTATGTTACATCAATCGGTTCAATCGGTGAGGGTACAGATTTTGTTGATTTGGCTGTTGTTGAAGGTAAGGATTTCAACCCTGAAGAATATGGTATTGCATTCAGAAAAGGTAGCGATATTACACCTGCTGTAAATGCTGCAATAGCTGAACTTGCTGCTGAAGGAAAAATGGATGAAATTGCAGATACTTACAAGCTTGGTGACCTTATTATCAAAGATGGTGCTGCTTTTGAAGAAGAAATCACAGAGGGTGACCTTGCTTACGTTAAAGAAAAAGGTGAACTCATCGTTGGTATCACACTTTTTGCTCCTATGAATTACTATGAGGGCGAAGAACTTATTGGTTTTGAAACAGAATTTGCAAAGGCTGTATGTGAAAAGCTTGGCGTTGAAGCAAAGTTTGTTGAAATCAACTGGAATTCAAAAGAAATAGAGCTCAATGCAAAGAATATTGACTGTATCTGGAATGGTATGACAATCACAGACGAACGTCTCCAGAATATGAGCATTTCTGCTCCTTATATGCAGAACAAACAGGTAATGGTATCAAAAGTAAAATAATTAAATTTACAGAAAGTACGGTTGGACGATGGATAGATTTCAGGAAATTATAGCAGCATTGTTTGAAGGCTTTGGCGTAAACTTTCTGCTGTTTGCGGTAACACTGATAGTAGCAATTCCCCTTGGGTTGATTATTGCTCTTGGAACGATGTCAAATTTTAAACCGCTTAAATACATAATGAAGACTTTTGTCTGGATAATACGCGGTACACCTTTGATGCTTCAACTTTTTGTGGTGTTTTATGCGCCTGGACTTCTTTGGGGAATTCCTATGCGTGACCGTCTGATGGCGGCATTCATTGCGTTTTCTATCAACTATGCGGCATATTTCTCTGAAATATATCGTGGGGGAATTGAAAGTATTCCAAAGGGTCAATATGAAGCAGGTCAGGTGCTTGCTATGTCCAAAACGCAGGTGTTTTTTAAGGTTGTACTTTTCCAGGTGGTAAAAAGAATAGTTCCGCCTATGGGCAATGAAATAATCACTCTTGTTAAAGACACAGCACTCGCGCGCGTTATTGGCGTTGTTGAAATTCTGATGTTTGCTGAAAGATTTTCAAAACAGGGTCTTATTTGGCCGCTTTTCTCAACGGCGCTTTATTTCCTTGCGTTCAACGGTGTTCTCACATTGCTTCTTGGCTATGTGGAAAAGAAATTGGATTATTATAAAGGATAGGGGGTGCCGATATGTCAGTAATTTCTGCTAAAAATGTTATGAAAAGTTTTGGAAAGCTTGATGTTTTAAAGGATGTAAGTATGGAAATCCAGGAAGGTGAAGTTGTGGCGCTTATCGGCCCTTCTGGTTCCGGAAAAAGCACTTTTTTAAGGTCCCTTATTCATCTTGAAACAGTGGATGGGGGTACGATTTCCATTGACGGCGAAACCGTTGTTGATGGTGGTGTTTATCTTAAGAGTAATGCATTTCAAAAGCTTGGAATGGTTTTTCAGAATTTCAATCTGTTCCCTCACAAATCAGTGCTTGAAAACATAACCCTTGCACCTATGCTTGTGAACAATGAATCGCGTGAAGAGGCTGAAAAGCACGCTGCTTCGCTTTTGGAACAAGTCGGACTTTCTGACAAAATTGATGCATATCCGTATCAACTTTCAGGTGGTCAGCAACAACGTGTGGCAATAGCAAGAGCTCTTGCTATGAATCCAAAGGTTATGCTTTTTGACGAGCCTACATCCGCACTTGACCCTGAGCTTACAGGCGAAATCCTCAAAGTTATTCGTGACCTTGCCGCAAGGGATATGACAATGGTTATTGTTACTCACGAAATAGAGTTTGCAAAAAACGTTGCCGACCGTGTTGTTTTTATGGCGGGTGGATATATCGTTGAAGAGGGAAAGGCGGAAGATGTAATAGATAATCCGCAGAACGAACGTACACAAGCATTTCTCAAAGGTTTTAAAAGGTAAGGTGAAAGTTATGAATGATATTTCAAACAAAGAGATAGAATATCTTTATAAATCTATACTATCCCTTGAAAATGATGAAGAATGCAAAGCGTTTTTTGAAGATATTTGTACCATAAACGAGCTTAATTCTATTTCTCAGCGTATGACTGTGGCACGTCTTTTAAACAGCGGTATGACATTCAATGAAATTGTGGAAAAGACCGGTGCTTCGAGTGCTACTATTTCGCGTGTCAACAAGGCTCTAAACTATGGCAAAGGCTATAAAACCGTTCTAAAAAAGGAGCAGGCAAAATAATGTCAGCAAAAGTAAATCGGGTTTTGCCAGGCTCACCTGCCCACAAAAATGGCATTATGCCCGGAGATGAAATCGTTTCAATAAACGGTAGAGTTGTACATGATTATCTTGATTATATGTTTCTGTCTGCCGGTGAAAAACTTAATATTGAACTTAAAGACCGAAATATAATTGTCAAAAATGATGATTTTGAGCCTTTAGGAATTGAATTTGAGACGCTGCTCATTGATGAGCCGCGTTCTTGTCATAACAAATGTATTTTTTGCTTTATCGACCAGCTCCCAAAGGATATGCGTGAAAGCTGTTATTTTAAGGATGACGACTATCGGCTTTCGTTTTTGCAGGGTAATTATGTGACCCTCACAAATATGAAAGACAGCGACCTTGATCGAATAATTGAATATTCAATCCCTCGCATAAATGTTTCTGTGCATACCACAAATCCTGAACTTAGGGTAAAAATGCTTAGCAACAAAAATGCTGGAAAGCTTATGCAGCAGCTCGGGCGGTTCAAAGACGGCGGTCTTATGATAAATTGTCAGGTTGTGCTTTGCCGAGGTGTTAACGACAAAGAGGAGCTTGACAGAACTATTTCTGACCTTTATGATCTCGGCGACTCAATAGAAAGCTTGTCGATTGTTCCTGTTGGAATTTCGGCACATCGCGAGGGACTTGCCAATCTTGTGCCCTTTGACAAAGAAAGTTCTATTGAGGTAATCAATCAGGTGTCTAAATGGCAGGAGAAATTCAAAAAAGAACGCAACATAAACTTTGTATATCTTTCTGATGAATTTTATATAATGGCAGAAAAAGAAACTCCACCAGCAGAAGAGTATGACGGCTTTCCTCAGATTGAAAACGGAGTAGGACTTTGTGCATCGCTTGAAGCTGAATTTCTTGATGCTCTCAGTTTCAAGAAAAAAAGGCGTGTAAAGAGTGAAAAAACATTAGTAACAGGATATCTTGCATATGGCTTCATTAAAGGGTTGGTTGCAGAACTTGAAACAGAAAAAATTCACATTGAAAAGATAAAAAACAATTTTTTTGGAGAAAAAATTACTGTCAGCGGTCTTGTGACTGGTGGGGATATTATAAAACAGTTAAAGGGAAAACATTTGGGCAAATATCTTCTCATACCGGTTTCTATGCTCAGACATGATGAAGAGGTTTTTCTTGATGATACCACAGTTTCGGATTTAGAAAGAGAACTTCGCGTCAAAGTGAGAATTGTCGGGAATGACGGATTTGAACTTCTTGATGAGTTGTTGAGATAAACAAAAAAACAGAGCGAAATTTTTCGCTCTGTTTTTTAGATGTCTTTACAAGAAATTTTTAGCGGCAAAAGCTGCACCGATTATACCGGCATCGTTATAAAGTGTAGCAGGCTCAATTTTTACCGGCTCGAAAAATTGGTTATAATCATATTTTCTTACATAGTTGATTATCGGGTCAATGAGGTATGCACCTTCTTTGCTGATGCCACCACCGATGACCAATTTATCGGGTTGGAAGGTATTAACAATTCCCACAAGTCCACCGGCTATATATTCTATGTATTTTTCTACAACCTCCAAAGCAACCTTATCACCCTGTTTTGCGGCGTCAAAAGCTGTTCTGCCGTTTATGACACCTCGTTCACGAACAAGAGTGTTCATAAAGCTTTCGGGATGTTCGCTGATAGCAACCTTTGTCTGATTTATCAAAGCGGTCACCGAAGCATATGCTTCCCAACAACCTTTTTGACCACAACTGCACTGGACACCACCGAGAACCAAAGGTGTGTGCCCGATTTCTGACCCAACGCCATTGCTGCCTTTGAAAATTTTTCCGTCAATGATTATTCCGCCACCAATACCCGTACCCAAAGTTACGGCAATAAAAATACTTGTGTCATCACCGTTTATAACATATTCACCATAAGCTGCTGCATTTGCATCATTTTCAAGATAAACGGGTGCATCAAAGTATTTTTTAAATCTATCACAAATGGGATAGTTTGAAAATGGTACGTTTTCAGTGAAAACGATAGTGCCTTTTTCGTTGTCAACAGCGCCTGGGCAACCGATACCAATGGCTTTTACAACATCTTTGGAAATGTTTGCGTTTTTAACCACCTTTTCGGCAAGAGCAATCATATCTTCTATAATTTCATCGGCAGTCCTTTGACCAAGAGTAGGCGCTGAGTCCTGCACAATAATTTTCCCTTTTTCATCAACCAAACCAATGGCGATATTTGTACCGCCGAGATCAATGCCTAAATACACAAAAATCACCCTTTCTGTCTGAAAAAATTATATCACAAACTTACTGTATTGTAAATATAAAAACAAGTTTTTGAATATTTTTTTTTGGATAGGTCAAAATAAAAAGAAAGGGAGGAAGATGTATGTTTAAAGGAAAAATAACGGTAATCGGTGCAGGCGCTGTTGGCTCAACCACGGCATATACATTGATGCTCAGCGGCCTTGTATCTGAGATTGTGTTGATAGATATAAATAGAGGAAAAGCAGAGGGTGATGCCCTTGATATGAACCACGGAATCAGTTTTGTAAGCCCTGTAAAAATAATTGCAGGTGATTATCAGGATATAAAAGGTTCGGATATGGTGATAATAACAGCGGGTGCCAGTCAGGAGCCAGGTGAGAGAAGAACGGATTTATTAAAGAGAAATGCTAAAATTATGGAAAGCATTGTTGAAAACGTGCTGAAGTACTGCCACGATGATACAATTCTTATGATGGTAACAAATCCAGTGGACATTCTTACCTATGTAACATATAAAATCTCGGGGTTTTCACGCAATCATATTATAGGCTCGGGTACAGTGCTTGATACAGCAAGACTCAAATATCTGCTTGGAGAATATACAAATGTGGATGTAAGAAATGTCCATACTTATATAATTGGTGAACACGGGGATTCTGAAGTTGCTGCATGGAGCACAACTTCGGTTGCGGGTATGGATATAAACAAGTTTTGTCAGTTCAGTGGTGTGTGTGATGCTGAACAACTGACAAACAAGCATTTTCACGAAACGGTGAAAAATTCCGCCTATGAAATAATTGAAAAAAAGGGCGCGACGTATTATGCAATAGCACTTTCTGTTAAGAGGATTGTTGAGAGTATAATTGGCAACGAAAAGTCAATTTTGACGGTTTCGAGCTTGCTTGATGGTGAATATGGGATTTCTGATATGTGTCTTGCTGTTCCCACAATAGTTTCAAGTGAAGGTGCAGAAAAAGTGTTGGAAATTGATTTTGCTGAAAAAGAAATTGATGATTTGAGAAAATCTCCTGATAAATTAAAAGAATTAGCAAGAGA
>JAZNNB010000011.1:0-2688 GCA_045580025.1 Clostridia bacterium | reverse complement strand
CTTTGTTGATGCCCTTTGGTAAAACCTCATAGTATTCCGTTGCGGAGCGTACAAACTCAAAGCCCTTTGCTTTTGGATGCTTTTCGAGGATTTCCATAAGTTTTTCAACAAGCCCTTCATCCTCGTGGGCAAAAAGAATTTTAGCAATAGGGTCGGTTACATCATAATAATGAGCTTCTAAATCAGGATGGTTTTCTCTCATACGATGTTTTTCAGTGGCAACACTTTTCTTGCAGAAATATATTTTATCGTGGGCATTTACTTCAATCCCCATTTCAGGTAGATGTTTATCCACGTATTCCACCAATTCCAGAGCAGATCGTGAAAGATTTACAGACCTCAAAATTTCATTTTTTTCGTGGTCAAATATACTCCCTCCGTTTATGCAACCACAAGGTGCATTTGGTTTCACGAGATCGAGTGCCCGTTTTGATGCTATGGGAAGTCTGCCCGTGATGAAAGTAAATTTCCCGCCCTCAGACTTAAAATATTCAATGGCATCAATATTCTCTTTTGATATGGTATTATCGTTTTTTAGCAACGTTCCATCAAGGTCTGTTACAAAAAGTAATCCATCAAACTTCTTCATTTTTTCTGTCCTTTTCCAATGGTTTTTTATATTTTATCATATTTTGTTACCCAGTTCAATAGATATTCCACTTATAACAAAGAGAGTTTTATCGTATATAAAGGAAAAATCAAGGACTATCCAAGATAATCCTTGATTTTTTAGTTATTTGTTTAAATTAGTTACATTCAGCAACCAACGGACCTGCAAGTTCTTTGAGGTAGAAGAGTTTGCCAGGGAGTGTTGGCATAAATGTTGAAGTAATGTTCATATCAGGACCATAGTGGAGAGTTGTAAGGAAACTCATTCCCTGCCATCCCATACCTCTGCCAAGAGCACCGTCGCATCCGCCGATAATGGTATCTGCCTGAAGGAAGAGACCAGGACCTATTGTGTTAGCACTGCATGGTACCAGTGTTGTACGGCTCTTGAAGCTTGTAATCGCATTCTGTTCAATAGTAAGAGGATGAAGTTTAGCACCAATTCTGTAGCACTGCTTCTTCCATTCTTCAACTGATGCAAATTCGTCAGCAAACTGGGGTTCCCAGAAAGCGATATGGCACATTCTGCCGATACCGAAAACCAGAACAAGTTTTGCGCCCTCTGCTTTGAGTGCAGCAATCTTTTCGGGGTATGTAGGAAGATTTTCCTTTGTTGCAAAGTTGCGCTGACTTGGGGGAATCGTTTTGTCAAGCTTGTCAAAGAAAGCCTGTTTCATGCTGTATTCAAATGATGCAGGATTGTCGTTTGAAAGTGTGTTTCCCTCGCCGTCTGCCCATTCGTCCATATTGAATGTGTAAACATGGTCACAGTTTACTTTCCATTCGTTGAGGAAGTATACAGCCCATTTGTACATTCCCATAGGACCTACGGGAAGAATCATAGCGAGCTTTTCGCCTCTGTCACGCGCCTCTTTGATTTTGAGTGCAATTTCATGACCCATAAGTGTGTCAAATTCATAGATGTTGTCACATTCTACGGGATTGAAATCCTTATGCCAGAAATCTTCACGAGCCACGCCCTTGTCGCAGCATTCGTCAATCTTTTTCATATCCCAGCCCTTGGGATAGAAATTTTCCAGCAAACTACCTTTTACTGTACTTAAAAAATCCATAAATATTTTCCTCCTGAATTTTATATTTTTGCGCCTTCGGCACAATTATTTTCTTTCTTCAATAAATTTCATAATGTCCTGGAAGGGTTTTATGCCGGTGGTTGCACCAACTGCCATAACGCAATGTGCACCAACAGCGTTTGCAAACACCATACATTCTTCCGGAGTTTTTCCTGCCGCATAAGCCGCAAGAAATCCTGAGCAGAAGCTATCACCTGCACCGGTTGTGTCAACGGGATTTTCAATGTAGAAAGGTTTGAACACCTGACCCTTTGTTTCGCCATCCTTTCTGAGATAGCTACCTTTTGAGCCAAGCTTTATAACAACATTCTTCGCACCCTTTGAAACAAAAACATCAGCAATTTCCTCGGGGTCTTCTTTGCCCGCAATACACACCGCTTCATCAATGCTTGGCATAAGATAATCTATGTAAGGCATCGACATATCAAGCAGTTTCCCCCACTGTCCCTTAGCGTCCCAGCAAACATCAAGGAATGTGGTTTTTCCCATTTCCTTGCATTTTTTGAGGAAGTTCATAGTGCCCTCACCATCAAATGTATCCATAAGGAACGAACCGGTCACAAACACCATATCACACTTTTCGATAACGCTGTAATCAATATCACTCTCATCAAAAACAGCATTTGTACCTGTACAGTGGAAGAAAGAACGTTCAGCATTCTTATCAATCATAAGAACCGATGCAGATGTCTGGGCTTTGTCACTTATCTTGAGTCCCTGAGTGTTTACACCTGCTTCGTCAAGACGGCTTTTCAGAAACTGACCAAACATATCAGCACCTACCATACCCACCATATAGGATTCTGCACCCAGCTTTTTGGTGTTTATCGATGCAGTCATAGCATTTCCGCCGTTGTGCATGGTAATAGCTTTAACAGGTTCAAGCACACCTTTTTCAGGATAACGCTCAACAGTTTCCACCATTACGTCAGCAACCAAAATTCCAACACATGCTATTTTTTTCATGGTAACAACCTCCTTGTCA
>JAZNNB010000010.1:0-17549 GCA_045580025.1 Clostridia bacterium | reverse complement strand
GTGCGGCTTGCCAAAGATTTGGTGAAGACTGGTGAGGACATCAGTCGTCAGTATGGGATTCCTATCATAAACAAGAGAATATCGGTGACACCTATTTCGCTGATTGCAGGGGCAAGCGATGCGGAGGATTATGTTTGCTTTGCAAAGACACTCGATCGCGCGGCAAAAGATACGGGCGTAAATTTCATTGGCGGTTTCTCTGCCCTTGTGCACAAGGATTTTACAAAGGGTGACCGCATCTTAATTGAATCAATCCCCGAAGCGCTTGCGGTTACTGAAAGGGTTTGTTCGTCAGTTGGGGTTGCTACAACCAAGTCAGGAATCAATATGGATGCAGTGAAACTTATGGGAGAAATCATAAAGAAGACTGCTGAGAGGACAGCTGATAAGGGGTCCTTTGGCTGTGCTAAGCTGGTTGTTTTTTCAAACGCAGTTGAGGATAATCCCTTTATGGCAGGTGCATTTCACGGTGTTGGCGAGGGCGATGCAGTCATCAACGTAGGTGTCAGCGGTCCCGGTGTTGTTAAAGCTGCACTTGAAAAGGTCAAAGGCGAGGATTTTGGAACTGTTGCTGATGTAATAAAGAAAACAGCGTTTAAGATTACAAGGATGGGTCAGCTTGTGGCGCAGGAGGCATCAAGGCGTCTTGGTGTACCTTTTGGAATAGTTGATTTGTCACTTGCACCGACACCCGAAATAGGCGATAGTGTTGCATATATATTGGAAGAAATGGGGCTTGAAAAGTGTGGAACTCACGGTACAACAGCGGCGCTTGCTCTTCTTAATGATGCTGTTAAAAAAGGCGGTGTTATGGCGTCAAGCTATGTTGGCGGTTTAAGCGGAGCGTTTATTCCTGTAAGTGAGGATGCAGGTATGATTTCTGCGGCAGAGTGCGGCGCGCTTACACTTGACAAGCTTGAGGCGATGACTTGCGTTTGTTCGGTTGGACTTGATATGATAGCTGTTCCCGGAGATACACCGGCAGAAACCATTTCAGCAATTATCGCTGATGAAGCGGCAATCGGTATGATTAACCAGAAAACCACAGCGGTGAGGATTATTCCGGTAGTGGGCAAAGGCGTTGGCGAAATGGTTGAATTTGGAGGGCTTTTGGGCTATGCACCTATTATGCCGGTGCACGGATATTCAAGCTGTGAGTTCATAAATCGTGGCGGAAGAATACCTGCTCCTATACACAGCCTTAAAAACTAAATAATGGCAGAAAAGGATATTGACTTTTCTACAAAAATGATGTATAATAAACTGGTTACATTAAGTTGTTTACAATTATGACTTCATTAAGGAGGATTATGAAATGTTAGTTAATATGAACGAGGTTTTAAGACCTGCCAAGCAGAATAAATATGCTGTTGGTCTTTTTAATGCAGTAAACCTTGAACTTGCTCGCGGAATTATCAATGCGGCTGAAGCAACACGCTCCCCTGTTATTATGGGTACTGCTGAAATCCTGCTTCCCTATGGACCACTTGATGAGGTATCTTACTATCTCATCCCGATGGCGAAGAAAGCTTCTGTTCCCGTTGTTGTTCATCTCGACCATGGTCTTACATATGACACTTGTGTAAAAGCGCTTAAACTTGGCTTTACATCTATCATGTACGACTGCTCTACAGATACATATGAGGAAAATGTCCGCAAGGTTAAGGAAATGGCAGATATTGCACATTCTTATGGTGCAACAATCGAGGGTGAACTTGGTCATGTTGGTGACAACGAAGGCTCAGCAGAAGGCAGCTCACATCTTGCAGACCCATCAAAGTTCTTCACTGATCCGGCTCTTGCAAAGGATTTCGTTGAAAAGACAGGTGTTGATGCTTTGGCTATTGCAGTGGGTAATGCTCACGGTGCATACAAGCTTCCGCCAAAACTCGACTTTGAAAGAATCCGTACAATCGCAAACACAGTTGATGTTCCCCTTGTTCTTCATGGTGGTTCAGGTCTTACAGACAACGATTTCAGACAGGCTATCCACGAGGGTATCAGCAAGGTTAATATCTTCACTGATATAAACGTTGCAGCGGTTGAAGCTGAGTTTAAGAAATTCTCAAGTATGGACAAGGGTCTTATCGACCTCATTCCTGCCGCAGTTGAAGCTGTTAAGCAGGAAAGTATGAAGAAGATGGAACTTTTCAGTAGCAATGGAAAAGCTGACCTCACAAAGAGTGCTCCGATGTCTTCAAATGACATTGAGATGGTTACAAAGCTTGTTGCACAAGAAGTTGCAAAATACTTGAACAAATAAAAATGCACATAAATGAGTCGGGATCCCCCGACTCATTGTTTTGTATAAAAAGTTGTAATATTTTATAAAAAGGGAAAATTAAAAATAAAATCATAATGCAACCTTTTTAGGTTCTCTTCGGTATTATTACTGAAAGGTGTTTTAACGCAAGAAAAGGACGCGTCAAATGAAAGAAAAAAGACAGATTGTTGAAAAATATTTTGATATGGTTTACCGCCTCGCCTTGTCTCAGACCAAGAACCGTGAAACAGCGGAGGATGTGGTTCAGGAGACATTCCTTAAATTTATCAAAACAGACCGCCGCTTTGAAAGCGATGAACATATAAAGGCGTGGCTTATTCGTGTTGCAATAAATTGCAGTCATAGTATTTTTTCATCAAGCTGGCACAAAAAAACAGTGCCTTTGACTGAACTGAAAGAAGAAATATCCTTTGAAACAGAAGAAAAAGGGGATGTCTATTATGCGGTTTTGGAGCTTGCACCAAAATACAGGGCGGTCATTCATCTTTTTTATTATGAGGATATGTCCATAGAAGAAATTTCAAAAGCGCTTAAGATTAACCCATCAACAGTCAAATCACAGCTCAGCCGCGGAAGAAAGCTTCTTCGCGAAAGGCTTAAAGGGGGATATGATTTTGTTTAGGAAATATTATAAAGAAGCCAACGACTCTATTGAAACAAGACGAGAACTTATTGACGGGATTTTTGAAAAGGCAACAAAGGAACAGCCAAGAAAAGTTCATAGGCTTGCAGTGAGATATAGTGGGGCAGTAGCAGCAGTTTTGGTTATTTCTGCTGCAGTAATTTTTTATCCGCAAATTCAAAAAATGAATGAAAATATTCCCACAACCATATCGGAAGTGGAAAGTGAAGCGGCTATGGGTGGAAATGAGAAAAGCGTAGACATCTTTGCTGAAAAGGTGATGCCTTCAAAAGAAAATCGTGCCCAAGATAAGACGGAGCCAAAGTTTAACAATGCTATAGAGGAAAAAGCTTTGGGCGTTACGACAACGAATGAAATGAAAAAAGAAGCTCGTGCTATAACAGAAGATTTTGCGATTATAAGAGAACGGGTTTCTTTTGAAAATGTCTGTGAGGTTGACAATGCCGAAAAAGAGGTTGTTGCATCATTTCTTTATTCTGTTTTTGGTGAGATAGACAGCGAAACTCAAAACAAACACATATTTGAAATTGCAGGAAGGTTTGAGAGTAACGATGAAACCTTTTACCTTGGAAGATGGCGTTGGTGGGTTGTTGATCACAGCTCCTTGCTTACTGAATTTGTACTTGACGAAAAGCTTTCCAAGATGTATGAATGCAGGATAGAGGATGGTGAAATTATCTGGACAACAGAAAATAATCTTCTTGAAAAATAAAAAATACAGCACACTCAAAATGTTTTGAGTGTGCTTTTTTGTTGTTGACTAAAATGGGACTTTGGGTTATAATGACAGTTGCGTAAAATTTGATTTGAGAGGGCGTTTAGAAAGTGAAGAAAATTAAGTCGCTTGGAATATTGTTGCTTACCGCTATGATTTGGGGCTTTGCTTTTGTGGCACAGCGTATGGGCGCAGATTTTGTTCCGGTTTTTACTTTTAATGGTATAAGATTTGTCCTTGGCGGTTTGTCACTTATTCCGGTTATTTTTTTCTTTGAAAGGAAAGAATCAGACAAGCAAATACATACACAAAAAATGAAAATTACTGTTCTTGCGGGTGTTCTTGCAGGGCTTGCGTTATTTACTGCGTCGGCACTTCAGCAAAAGGGTATTGAGATTACTCAAAGTGCAGGAAAAACCAGTTTTATGACGGGGCTTTATACGGTGATTGTTCCGATTTTTGGCATTTTTCTTGGGAAAAAAACAAACATCAATATATGGCTTGGTGCTTTTCTTGCGGTAATTGGAATGTTTTTCCTTTGTGTTGTGGGAGATGATTTTTCAGTGTGCTGGAAAATAAGCTATGGTGATGTTATTCTGTTTTTAAATGCAATTTTCTGGGCGGTGCATATACTCATAATTGATTGTTTTGTTGATAGGATTTATTCTTTGAGATTTGCTTCAATACAGTTTGTTTTTTGCGCAATTTTAAATTTCTGTGTTGCAGGTGTGCTTGAAAGCACGGAAATAAAAATGATTGAAAGGGCACTTATCCCCATTCTTTATTGCGGACTTTTGTCTGTGGGTGTTGCGTATACTTGCCAGATTATCGGTCAGAAGACTGCAGACCCCACATATGCATCAATTATTCTTTCCACAGAGTCAATGTTTGGTGCAATAGGCGGTATGCTTATTCTAAACGAAAAAATGAGTATGCCTGGGTATATTGGTTGCATTTTGATTTTTTCAGGGGTGATTATTTCACAGTTGGTCTTCAACAGAGACCACGAACCCATTAAAAATGTTGTTTCAACAAAAGACATCAGTGCCGATGATTGTCGGTGAAATAAGAAGGTATCTTCGGGATAATACATCTATTCGTGTAAGTCGTTCTCTTCGTGATACTGCATACAAGGCGTTGTCGGCAAAGGAGAAATTGGTAAACAAGAATTTGAAAGAGCCGACACTTGACGAAATTGCAGCCGAAATCGGTGCAAGTCACGGGGAGGTATCATCAGCCCTTGATGCAATTATGGACCCTGTTTCTCTTTATGAGCCGGTGTATCACGATGGCGGAGATGCGATTTTTGTTATGGATCAGGTTAAGGATAATAAGAACAATGATGATTTTTGGCTTGAAGAGATTGCTATCAAGGAAGCTATGAAAAAGCTTAATAAAAGGGAACGGAATATATTGAAACTGAGATTTTTTATGGGAAGGACCCAAATGGAAATTGCCAACGAAATTGGAATTTCTCAGGCGCAGGTGTCACGACTTGAAAAAAATGCCCTTGGGCATATGAAAAAATATTTATAAATTTTGAAAACTTCTGCCTAAAAAATTACAAGGCAGAAGTTTTTTAATATTTATATTATTTTAACTTGACTTTTCGCTAAAAGTTTGTTATACTCACGTGGTAACAGTTTTTATGCGCCCGTGGCGGAATTGGCAGACGCGCTAGACTTAGGATCTAGTATCAATGATGTGGGAGTTCAAGTCTCTTCGGGCGCACCAGTTACATTAGAGCTTGCTGACGCTTCGGCAAGCTTTTTTCGTTTTAGGGAAATGATTTCATTACAAATCGCACATCGCCTTTGGCTTGTGCTCTTTGGAAGAGACCCTCAACAGCAAAACAATTCACCGGATTGTTTTGCAGGTTTCGGCTTCGGGCGCACCAGTTACATTAGAGCTTGCTGACACTTCGGCAAGCTTTTTTCGTTTTAGGGAAAAGTGCGCATTGATATTTCAAAGATGGGGAAACATAAAGTTTGCATACCGAAACCACGAATTTTGGTGTAAGGGATCTTACGTTAATACCATGGGGAAAACACAAAGGCAATAAAAACATATATAGCAGAGCAATTAAAAAGAGATTAGGAAAGTGATCAGTTGACCTATTTGACCCGCAGGCCTTATTCATGGGTAGCAAGTAAAAGTTGCATTGCTGGCAGGCGAATAAAAAGACGCACTTGTGCGTAGCCGGTAAAGGGTAGGGTTATGCCCGAAAATGAAATACCCCCCGTAAAACGGGGGGGGGGGTATTTATTAACCATTCTTTTTGTCCAGTTGCCTGTTTCTGTAATAAAGACTCAGGTCAAATCCAACCATAACAAAATTCAGCATATAGAAGAACAAGACATACCATTTTTGTGCAATCTGAGCCATATAAGCTTCGTTCACAAGCTTTGATGCAATACCTGCTATGTAGCCAAAGAAAATAAGATAAAGAAACGCAAGGCTCTTGCCTTTGGTTGTTCTTGCCTTATATGACTTGATAACATTAAGCGGCCAAGACGCTCCAAAACTCACAATCATCAAAATTTCTAAAAATTCTGCCATAGCAATTCTCCCTTAAACGTTAATGAATAGATTATAAATCACTCAATGACATTTTTCAAGTATTTTTTAATTTAAAAGTCCAAGTTCATCAATTTTTGCGCGCAAGGTCCTCAAAAAATTTGGGTCTTCACTTTTTATGTTGTACTGAAAAATAACCTCCCGCACACTATCCTCCACACGCACTATGTCATCAAGAAACGCTTTTGCCGACATTCTGAACGCACCGCTTCCGAAAATAATAAGCTGTTCAAGCCCGTCAGATGTTGCAACGGTGACCTTGTGATTCTTACTCAAAATCTTGGCGGTTTTTTCGATATAAGCATCGGCGGTCTGAGCTTCTTTGGTATAAACAACCGTTATCCCGTCAACACGTTCAATCTCACCAGGATTGCCCTTTACCTTGTATGCATCAAACACAACTATTATCTCGCTGCCTTTGAAAATCTTATACGACGAAAGTCTTTCTATCAATTTTTCCCTTGCTGCATCAAAATTTTCTTTCGAAAGTTCTTTGAGGTCATCCCAAGCAAAAATAATATTATATCCATCAACCAAAATATATTCTTTTTCAAAGACCTTTTCCTTTGGTTTATATTCTTTTCTTTGAAGATTCGCTTTAGGGGTCCTCAATATGTGATTTGGATTTTTGCGTTCAATTTTCCCATATGTCTTTTCAAAAATTTTCATCAGCTCGTTATCCGATGCCGTGCTTTTTGAAACAGAAACAGTTTTGACCGCTGTATTCATCGCCTTTTTAGTTTTCAAAACACTTTCAAGATGCATATAATTTTTAACTTCGTTCCATTTCACAGTAAAACCTGCGCCATGATCACAGAATACCGAGTCGGCAGTGTTTTCAACATCCGCATCAACATCATATCCCATTTGCTCTATAACCGCATCAGCATTTTTGCAAGGTCCATAGCCGCTGAATTTGCAGCTGAGCTTTCCAAGACCGTGAGTGTATCCCACAAGTTCTGCTTGATAGTTTCTTATTGAATCGGCAGCAACTTTACCCAAAATTTTTGTAGTATCACCTTTGGTTTCGGGTGCACCGAATTCTGCGCCCATCAAATCAAGGTCGGTCATCGCCTTGCCCACATTTTCTCTTGGTATCTGAAGAACAAAATCATAGTAAGGCTCAAGAAGTACGCTTTCTGCACAGCGTAAACCGTTTCGTACCGCACGATATGTTGCCTGACGAAAATCTCCTCCCTCAGTATGCTTTTGATGTGCCCGCCCTGATTTTAAGGTTATCTGTATATCCGTTATGGGCGCACCGCAAAGGACACCCAGATGAGTTTTTTCCATCAGATGTGTCATTATAAGGCGTTGCCAGTTTTTATCAAGCACATCTTCGCTGCAATCGGTAGCAAACTGAACGCCTGCTCCCCGTTCAAGAGGCTTGAGAACAAGATGCACCTCAGCATAATGTCTTAAGGGTTCATAGTGTCCCACACCCTCAACATTATTTTTTATGGTTTCTTTGTATATAATTCGTCCCTGCTCAAAGCTCACATCCATATCAAATCGTTTCAAAATAAGGGCTTTCAAAACCTCCAGCTGGATTTCACCCATAACCTTGAGCTGAATCTCTTGAAACCTTTCATTCCAGCTCACATCAAGCTGTGTTTCTTCCTGCTGAAGAAGTCTGAGTTTTGCAAGTGCCATCGAAACATCAACCCCGCTTGGCAGTTTTATGCTGTAATTGAAAATCGGCTCTGCAGTAAGCTTTTCAACATCACATTCAAAGCCAAGTCCCTGTCCCGAAAATGTCTTTAAAGGCCCAAGGACTGCACACACAGTGCCCGTATCTGCAATATTCACATTCTTATATTTTTCACCTGAATAAATCCTGATTTCATTGACTTTTTCGACCGTTTCACCACTTTTTAGAATATCACGAACATTGAGCTTTCCGCCTGTTATCTTCATAAAAGTGAGGCGCTGTCCGCGTTCATCCTGACCAATTTTGAAGACCTTTGCTCCAAAATCCTCAATTTTCCTGCTTTGTTTTGTTAGTTTCAAAAACGCCTCAAAAAACTCAGCTATTCCCTCTGTGCGAAGTGCCGAGCCGCCAAAACATGGAAATATATTTCGCTTGCAAATTGCGTTTTTCAGCAGTTCCTGAGATATTTCACCGTTTTCAAGATAGTCTTGCATCAATTTTTCATCGCATACAGCAATGTTTTCACACAAGTTTTCCTTGTCACTGTCACCAAAATCCACAAAGTTTTCACCAAATTCAGCTTTCAGTTCATCGACAACATGGAGTTTATCCGCACCGTCCAAATCCAGTTTGTTTATAAAAATAAATGTGGGAACGCTGTGTTTCTTGAGAAATTCCCAGAGAGTTCGTGTATGGCTTTGTATTCCGTCGGTTCCGCTTATCACTAATATGGCATAGTCAAGAACAGAAAGGGTACGTTCCGCCTCGGCTGCAAAATCTGTGTGCCCAGGGGTATCAAGCAAGGTTATTGTCATATTTTCTGTTTCAATAACCGCCTGCTTTGAAAAGATTGTTATCCCTCTTTTCTTCTCCATTTCGTCTGTATCAAGAAAGGCGTTTCCGTCATCAACTCTGCCTAAGTTCCGAGTTGTTCCCGCACAAAAAAGCAACCCCTCAGAGAGAGTGGTCTTTCCTGCATCAACGTGAGCGAAAATCCCCGCAACAATTCTGTCCACACAAAACGTCTCCTTTTCTAACAGCTTTATTTCAACAATTTTAACATATTATATTGACTTTGTCCACTTATTAAAATATAATGATTAAAAAAATATTTTTTGTTTTTTGCAACCTTTTTGCGAACTTAAAAGTATTTGTATTGAAAATAAATTTTAAGGAGAAAATACTATGAAAAAAATACTTTCTATTATGTTAATTATTGCACTTGTTTTATCTTTTGCAGCCTGCGGCAAAAAGGCAAACGATGAAATGCTCAATGACAATGACACTATTGTTGAAACAGAGAACCTTGAGAACGAAGAAATAGAGCTTTTGGACAAAGAAGAAAGTCCTGATAACAAAAAAGACGAAGCTGCCGAAAACAAGCCTGTTTCAAAACCTGCCGAAAGCAAGCCTCAGTCAAAACCCGAGGCAAAGCCTGAGGAAGCTCCTGAAAAGGCTCCTGAAACAAAGCCAGAAGTGACACCTGAAAAAGAGCCTGAAAAAGCTCCCGAAAGCGCTACTCTCGGCAATACCCTTCTCGCCGATTTCAAGGAAAAGGCAAACAGTGGTATGGATGCACTTGCCATTGCCGAAGCATTGGTGACAAGCCCTGTTATCAAATTCAGCGGCGGTGCAATGCCCATTGAAGAAGGACTTCTTTCAGGCTTTGGTAACGCTGAAATCAAGGGCTTCAAATCGGGTGCTATGTTTGCACCGATGATTGGTTCAATCCCCTTTGTTGGTTATGTATTTGAATTAAGTGATGGAATCAACGCATCAAGCTTCATCTCAACACTCAAATCAAATGCAGACCTGAGATGGAACATCTGCACTAGCGCTGATGAAATGGTTACAGGAAGCGTTGGCAACAAGGTATTTTTTGTAATGTGTCCCACCAGTCTTGAAGACTAAAAACAAATTTAAAAACGGGCGCAATTTCGCGTCCGTTTTCTTATGTGTTTAAAAGGAGAAAAATATGATATTTTCAAGCATCCCATTTTTATATTATTTCCTGCCCGCTGTTCTTGTTTTATATCTTGCAGCACCGAAAGGCATTAAAAACAGCGTTCTTTTGCTATCAAGTCTGTTCTTTTATGCTTGGGGTGAGCCAAGATATGTTTTTCTTATGCTTCTGACCGTTGGGCTTGGATATGTTTTGGGCTTGCTGATTGAAGCCTTTCGCGGCAAGATTTTTTCTAAAGTTTTTCTTGTCCTGTCTGTCGCAATAAGTCTTTCTTTTTTAGGCTATTTCAAGTATGCAGACTTTTTCATATCAAACTTCAATGCTGCCACAGGTCTTTCTGTACCACTTCTTCGTCTTACTCTTCCTATTGGCATAAGTTTTTACACCTTTCAGATTTTAAGCTATACCGTGGATGTGTATCGGGGGGATGCCTCTGCACAGAAAAATCCCATAAATCTTGCCACATATATCGCGCTTTTCCCTCAACTTATCGCAGGACCTATTGTGCGTTATACTGATATTGAATTGCAGCTTACAGAAAGGCGCCACAGTTTCGACAAAACAGCTTGTGGCATAAGACGTTTTATTATTGGTCTTTCAAAGAAAATTCTTCTCGCCAATACTTTGGGCGAGCTCGGCGAATTTTTTCTTGCATCGGGTGATAAGTCCATTTTATTCTATTGGCTTTTTATCGCTTCTTATATGCTACAGATTTACTTTGATTTTTCAGGATACAGCGATATGGCAATCGGTCTTGGAAAGCTGTTTGGCTTTGACTTTATGGAAAACTTCAACTATCCATTTATCTCATCCAGCATAACGGAATTCTGGCGCAGATGGCATATATCTCTTGGCGGTTGGTTTCGTGATTATGTTTATATCCCCATGGGCGGAAACCGCACAAGCAGAGTTCGTCTCTTTTTCAACATTTTCATAGTATGGTTTTTGACTGGTTTCTGGCACGGCGCCCAGTGGAATTTCATTATATGGGGACTTTATTTCGGAGTTCTTCTCACTCTTGAGAAATTCTTCCTTAGGGATTTCCTTGCAAAACACAAAATTTTTAGCCACATTTATCTTCTGTTCCTGACGACTATCAGCTTTGCAATTTTCAGCGGAAACAACCTTTCCCAATCTCTCTCAAATCTTGGCGGAATGTTTGGTTTTGGCGATATTCCTTTTGTGTCGGCTGAATTCTTTTACTGTTTGCGAAATTACGGGGTAATTCTTGTTATAGCTGTAATTTCTGCTACACCACTTTTGAAAAATATTATTTCTCGCTTTGAAAACAATAAGCAAGTTTCGACCATAATAAATTCTTTGGAAATTCCTGCTTTATTGCTTCTTTTGATTGTTGTAACCGCTTATCTTGCTGACGGTTCATTTAACCCGTTCCTTTATTTCCGTTTTTAGGAGGTGTATGAATTGAAAAATAAAATTATGACTATTATCTTTTCTGTCGTTTTGGCAGTTTTCACATTAAGCTGTCTGTTAAAACCTGACACGGCTTTTTCAGAAAGTGAGCGTCGACCTCTTGCTGAAAAGCCTTCTGTTTCAGCTGAATCAATTTTTTCCGGCGAATTTATGTCAGGATTTGAGGAATATGCTGTTGACCAAATTCCGCTTCGCGAACCTCTCAGAACAATAAAGGCTCTGTTTTCGACCAAGATTTTTGGCAAAAAGGACAACAATGGGCTTTTCACAGCAAGTGGTCACATTTCAAAAATTGAATATCCACAAGATGATGAAATGTTAAGCATTGCAGCAGAAAAATTCAACTTTCTTTACGAATCCTATATGAAGGACAAAGATATGAACATTTTCCTTTCAATAGTCCCTGATAAAAATATATTTCTTGCTAAAGAAAATGGCTACCTTTCTCTTGACTACGAAAAACTTATTGATGATTTCAAATCAAAAGTTCCTTATATGGAGTATATTGACATTCTGCCCCTGATCTCACTTGAGGATTATTATTATACTGACTCTCACTGGAAACAGGAAAGCATAACAGATATTGCAGAATTTCTTGCGGCAAAAATGGGCACCGATGCCTCTGATAAATATACAGAAAATACTCTCGAAAGTCCTTTCAGAGGTGTGTATCTTGGTCAATCAGCACTCCCGCACAAGCCCGATACCATAAAGTATCTCACAAACAGCATTCTGGACGATTGCATTGTGACATACTATGACAATGGTACCCCTGAGATACGTGATATGTACAATATGGAAAAAGCAAAAGGAAAAGACCCTTATGAAATGTTTCTTTCGGGAACTTCCCCGCTTTTGACCATTGAAAATCCAAAAGCAAAAAGAAATAAAGAACTTATTCTTTTTAGGGATTCTTTCGGCAGCAGCATTGCACCTCTTTTTGCATCGGGATACAAAAAAATAACTGTGGTTGACATCAGATATATTCAAAGTGGTTTCCTTGGGAATTTTATTGATTTTGATAATCAGGATGTTTTGTTCCTTTACAGCACAACCCTTTTGAATAACAGTACCGCACTGAGATAAGAAAAGCCTTGATATCACTATGATATCAAGGCTTTTTTGTATAATAAAAAGCCACATAATTGAAATTATGCGGCAGACAACGAGCGGTTTAGCAATCAAATGAAGAGAATGATCAAAAAAATAGCTTTTGAAATATAAAAACTGGCACAAATTTAAGTCCGGGTATGTGAATTTTGTATAACTGGTCCAGCTTGTTGTGCTTGTCTTTTTTACCAATTCACGATTTTAAAAAATATTAAGAGAGTCATTGACAAATGCCCCTAAAAGTGGTAAACTATACAGACTAGTATGTAGGTGATGTATATTTTTTTTACACGATTTCAATTATGTCACAGGTAATTTTTTGCCACTACTTGTAATTGACCATTACCTAATAAAATATGGCGACGAGTAAAGAAGAGGTAATAATATAAGAAGGAGGCAATGATATTCAAAATGCAAATAAAACCATCAAAAGAAAGACCGTGGCTTAAATATTATCCTGAAATATCAAGGGATACTATTGAAGTCGAAGGTTCTGTTTACAATTATTTAGAAAAAACAGTCAAGTCATATCCTGATGGAAAGGCGCTTTATTATTATGGTACACGGTTTACTTATAGAGAGTTTTTAAACGAAGTTGACCGTTGTGCAGATGCCTTTTACTCGTTGGGAATAAGGCCGGGTGAAATCGTTTCGTTTTTATCTGTTGCTACGCCTGAATCGGTTTTTGCCATGTATGGCTTAAATAAAATAGGTGCAATATCAAATTTTATTGACCCAAGAATGGATGCGCAGAGAATTCTGGACACAATTAGATTGGCAAAATCGAATGTCTTGGTTTCGCTAAACATTGCGCTACATAAGATTAAACCAATTTATGGTCAGTTGGATCTAAAAAATATAATTGTCCAATCTGCAACCAACTCACTGTCACCACTGAAAAAAATTGGCTATAAACTAAAGAAAAAATCGCCCCAAACTCCCAAATGGGACAATTTGATTTTATGGAAAGATTTTATTTCTGATAGCAAATCAGGAGTTGCTAAAAAGCATTCATTTTCAGAAGACGATTTGGCAATGATTACATATACCGGTGGCACAACAGGACACCCTAAAGGAGTAATGCTTACAAATTGTGGGCTTAATGCGATGGCGGAAAGCTTTCGCCTTAGTGGTGTAGACCATGACCCAGGAGATAAATTTTTAGACATTATGCCTATCTTTGCATCCTATGGTGTAGGTTGTGGATTGCATATGCCAATTGCGATGAGAATGGAAAATATTCTGATTCCCGATTTTAGTGTAGACCGAATTGCAAAACTTGTAAAAAAGTACAAGCCAAATGCGATGATGGCTGTTCCAGCTTTCTACGACAGACTTATGTCTGAAAAAATAATGAAAAAGGCTGATCTTTCTATGCTTAAAACCACTGGATGTGGTGGAGATACAATGAATCCGGGACTCGAGGAACGCTTTAATACATTTTTAAAAAAACATGGTGGCAAATATCCTCTTAGTCAAGGTTATGGAATGAGTGAAACTTCATCAGCTGTCACAGCTTGCTTTTCGAATATTTACAAAGACGGAAGTGCCGGCATTCCGCTTCTTGCGGCAACGGTTGGTATTTTTGACACGGAAACAGGCGAAGAGCTTGGATATAATCAGGAAGGTGAAATCTGCGTGACCGGTGACCTCATTATGAAGGGCTACTTCAATGATGAAGAAGAAACCGCTAGCGTTATGAAAAAACACGCAGACGGAAAAGTTTGGATACATAGTGGAGATTTAGGTTATCTTGATGAGGATGGATTTTTATTTATAAATGGCAGAATCAAACGAATGATTATTCGGTTTGATGGACATAAGATATATCCGTCGATTCTTGAAGGTGTGCTTTCGCAGTATGAGAAAACGACGCTTTGTGCTGTAGTTGGCATAAAAGATCCTAATCACAATCAAGGTGAACTCCCTGTTGGTGTTGTAAAACTCGACAATACATACACAGTCGAAGAAAAAATTTCTATAAGACGAGAAATTTTAAAAATGTGTTACGACGTCTGTGAAGAACGAGGCAGGGCAGCCGATATTATTTTCGTAGACGAAATGCCATATACCCCAATGGGGAAAATTGATTACAAAAAGTTGGCAAAAACTTACGAAAAACACAGTATTGATTTTAATTTTTAATTAAAATATTATATTATTCTAAAGGAGGAACAAGTATGTTCAAAACAATTAAAAAGTTTACATCCTGTTTTTTGGTGCTTTGTATGTTGCTAAGCATTGCGCCTATGGGTGTATTCGCAACGGAAACCGAAACCATTAATTACGTTTCCCTTGGTGACTCAATGACAAATGGTTATTGTTTTGATGGATATAATCAGGGAGATTCTTTGCCTGATTTCATCAACGATAACGACAATGGCGTTTATGGTGAAGCTGCTTATCCCGAGTTGATAGCTGAATGGCTCGAAGAAAGCTATGCAACAGTAAACCACACTAGACTTGCTCCATCTGCTATGAGAGCGGAAGACCTTTTGTATCTTCTCGGTGGTCGTGAGACACCTGCAGATGACTGGTATTATCAGGTTGAAAATTATACTAACTGTGATGATTATGCAGCGCTTTCTCAATTTTTTACAGATAGTGTGACCAATGCTGATCTTATTACAATGGGTATAGGTAATGCATCATTTGGAGCATTCCTTCTTCAGTATGTAACAGATGCTATTGGTGTTATGGGTAATTCACCGGATATTGATCCTGACATTACTCTTGCAAATGCACTTGAGTTGCTTGACGCAGAGCAGCAGGAAGTTATCATGCAGGTGTATGATTATCTTACAGAAGAACTTGGCGATTATATTTCTGATGAAATGGCAGCAAGATTTAACATTCCTGCCGTTCTTGATATCACAGCTTATACAGCTGCAAGCTTTATCCTAAGCTATAAGGGCGTTATCGAACGCATTATGGAGCTTAATGATGATGCAGAAATTATACTTGTTGGTCTTATGAATACCACCTATGGTATGACAATTACTGCTGACGGTATGGAACCAATTCCATTTGGAGATATGATGGATGACGTTTTTGGTCTTCTTAATGCTTACATTGCAGGTCTTCCTGCAGCAATGCAGGCAGCAGGAAACTACCCTGATGCTAAATTCTACTATGCTGAAATTGATGAAATAGAATTTATTGTTCAAAAATTTGATGATCTAAAAGCAGCAAACTGGGATTCTATAGGCGGCCTTTCAGGTCAAATAGTTCGCGAAAGAACAATTAGATCTTTTAACGGAAGTTTGCTCCCGCTTATTAGTAGTGCTTTCTCGGGTTATCTCCATACAACATTCGCCGATTTACTTGGACCTTCTTATGATGGTTGTTTTGCTGATGGCCTTCCTGCAACTAATATTGATGATGTTGAAACTTTTGAGGGACTTACTTTCGATGAAACCAATGCCGATTGGATGACTGCTGTTGGCGCAGGTCTAGCTCTTGACGAGACTACTTCTGCTGCTATTTATCTTGCAATAGAAGATGCCCTTGCTGCAAGCGTTGGAGAAATGGATATTCCTCTTAATGACCTTATGCGCATTGCAGGAGGCATTTCCGGAATTTTTGATGGACTGTCTGTAGGTGGCACTTCTCCTGCAACTCTTAGAGAAGAATTGGCTATATACCTTTCGGCTGAAGAGTTCAAACCTCTTTGTAAGATATATTCTCTCTTCAAGATTGGCGATGGTATGAGTGTTCATCCTACTCCTGTAGCACATGAAGCTCTTGCGGAAAAGATTATTTCAGCCTACGAAAACGGTTATACAGCTGAAGACGAAACTCTTGAAAACATTAAAGAAGCGTATGAAGATGTAAAAGCTCTTATCTTAGAGTACTATGATGAAGCTTATGCTAAAGCTTACGATGAATTAGATAAGAACGGTTATGTTGATATAGCTTCAAGTGGTATTGCTGCTGCAATCAAAGCAATCAGAGCGATCGACGTTTCAGACACACAGATGACAGACGAGTTCAAAGCTGAACTTGCAGAAGAACTTTTAGCAGTTATCGGCACACTTACTGAAATTAAAGCTGTTCTTGATAACGATACAGCTAAAGATGTAGATGGTCTTTTGGTAGCTGTTGCAGAGCTTGAAGATGATCTTTGGTTGCATCTTGCAAATGCCGGTGCAATTTTGGATCAGGCAGGTTATGATGTAAAAACATTGGTTGGACCAATAGTTGATGCGTACATAACAGAACTTTTGAAGGCTGCATACGATGCTGCAAACGACGTACAGGGAAAAGTAGATGGTGTACTTGGCGAAATTCTTTCAGGCATCACTTCTTTTGACGAATTAAAGGCTAAACTTGATGCGTATATTGATGGAATTAAAGCACAAGTTGGCGAAATGAATGGTGAAGCAGAAAGACAGCTTGCAAAGCTTGGTCACTGCCATTATGAAGCTGGTGCAGACAGTTATTATTTCGCAATCGGTGGCGACACATTGAATGGTACAGGACTTAATGTAGATGATTTGATCGCTGGAACAGTTAAGAGATATAACGACCTTGTTAAGAGTGAGTTGGGAATCGCTAATGGTTCTGTTGCTAAAAAGACAGAATTACTTGCAACAGAGGTAGTAGATTTAATCACAAGCAACGCTTCAAACATTGCTGCAGCTGATTTGATTACATATCAGCTCGATGCAAGTGCATTTGTTAATGCTCTTCTCTCTGAAGAAGCAGTTGACTGGAGCAATTATATTGATCCTGAAGTAAGCGAGTTGTTCGATGTAATTTTGGAAGAAGCTACAGAAATTCTTACAAAAGACTGGGCTGCTTACGCTAATGCTGAGATGGACGATGTTTTAGCAAAAGTTATTCCGCAGATTCAGCCTGTAGTTGCTGAGTATGTAGCTGAAGCTGAAGAGGCAGCTGCTGAATATATTACAATAAATCTTGACGAAGCAAAGATTGACTCATTTATCGCACAGGGTATTTCTTGTGTAAGAGAGGCAATTGATTTTGTTGCTGCTAAGAAAGATGGAATATATGCAGAAGCAGTTGCAACAATCGAAGGCATTGACGATATGGTTATCGACTATGCAGAGAAACTTGCATACGCTTGCGTAGCTTACATTATGGAAACTGTTGAAGCAGTAGAAACAATCCAGACAATCAATCCTGATGCTACATTGCTTGTAGTTGGTA
>JAZNNB010000009.1:0-2117 GCA_045580025.1 Clostridia bacterium | reverse complement strand
CGATGCAAACATCTCACCGATAGGTGCTGTTCCAGGATAAAGAACAATTTCTTTTCCAAAGAGGACAATCATCGGGATGAGCACCATCCAGCTAAGAACACCACCGGCAAACATATAAGAAGAAATTCTTGGTCCGCAAATGTAACCCACACTCATTACCGCAGGATAAATCTGAGTTCCTATTTCACCGGCATAGCCTTTAAATCTAAGAGAAATCTCGCCCGGAACAGCCTTGAGACCGTCGATTATGAACTTAAAAAGTGCCGCAAATCCCATGCCCGCAAACACAGTTGAAGCATTTGCACCGCCCTCTTCACCGGCAAGCAGAACTTCTGCACAAGCAGTTCCCTCAGGATAAGGGAGAATTCCGTGTTCCTTTACGATAAGTGCATTGCGAAGAGGCACCATAAAGAACACGCCAAGAAGCCCGCCAAGAAGAGCAATCAATGTAATTTCCAAAATTCCTGGCTTGTCCATTGTTCCCTCTGCTGCCCACAAAAAAAGTGCAGGAAGTGTAAAGATTGCACCTGCAGCAACAGATTCACCAGCTGAACCCACAGTCTGAACGATGTTGCTTTCAAGTATTGAATTTTTTCTCATAACAACACGGATAACGCCCATAGCTATAACTGCCGCAGGAATTGACGCTGAAACCGTCATACCAACACGGAGGCCCAAATAAGCATTAGCCGCACCAAATATCACGGCAAGCAAAATTCCCATAACAATAGATGTAATGGTAATTTCGGGTGTAACCTTATCTGCCGGAATATATGGTTTAAAATTTTTGTTTTCCATAAAAATCCCCCTAAATTTTCTTGTCCGTATACTCCAAATCAAGTAATGTACAGACTTCTGAATCTTTTATAAAATCATCTTTTGATTTCACACAAATATGACAAAATTATAGCATAATAAAACAAAAAAAGCAACCTTTTTTCTTCTAAAAATGTTGCTTTTGTTAATTGTTAAATTTTTTCAATTATTCTTTTATATTCTTCATATCCCACCGCAGCATTCAAAACCTCAAGAAGTGCGTTTGCCGAAATCCTGACGGGGAGTCCAAGGGCCTTTGCAAGCTTTTTTCGTTTTTCGTGACACTCTGCACCTCCGCTAAGTCCATCTTCAAAAAGCATTGCTTTTGTTATCGTTGGCTGGTTTTTTTCTGGTTTGTCACACACTTCAGTAACGCTCTCAAGAATTTTTGAGAGTTGTTCTTCGCTTATTCCCTCAACCCCCAAAAGGCCTTCCTTCCCAGGACTTGCTTTTCGTTTTTCCTTACCTGCAACCGCGGGAATATAAGCATGCTTCACTGTGCCTTCATTTCCCACACATTGTTTGATGTAATTCCGTATGCGAAAGCCCGCACTGTCAGAGTCGGTAAGAATAATTATCCCTGTCTTTTTTGCCATGGTGCGAATAGCCTTTATTATGCTTTTATCGGTATAAAGAGTGAAACCGCCTGTGCAAATAACAGGCGCATCAGTAACTTTTTTTAGTTGTTCTTTATCAAATTTCCCCTCGACAACAATGGTTTCTTTTATATGAAGCATCTTTTTCTCCTATACAAAAGGGCGGATTTCTCCGCCCGTATTTTATTCTTCAAAAATTGCATCCGACGGCATCATCCAACTTCCCCTTGGGGACAATGAAAGACTGCCCGCCTTTGGTCCATCAGGAACAGCGGAACGTTTGAACTGATTTGCAAAAAACCTCTTATAGAAAGTATCAAGGCATTTTTCTATAAGTTTTTCATCATAAATTCCGTCAAATGCACATTTTGCCATACGCAAAATTTTGTTTCTTTCAAATCCTGATTTTATAAAATGATAAATTATAAAATCGTGAATTTCATAAGGTCCTATTATGTCTTCAGTTTTCTGACTGGTTTCACCCACCTCGTCAGGAGGAAGAAGTTCAGGACTTATTGGTGTTTCAACCACATCAACAAGGATATTTTTAAGTTCACCACCTAAGTCATCTGCCAGAAATCTCACAATTTCACGCATCAAAGTCTTTGGAACGCTTGCATTCACCCCATACATTGACATATGGTCGCCGTTATAGGTAGCAAAACCAAGTGCAAGCTCTGACAAATCACCGGTTCCAATCACAAT
>JAZNNB010000008.1:0-13816 GCA_045580025.1 Clostridia bacterium | reverse complement strand
TTGAGGGCCTCAATGTCGGCGGTTCAATCAAAACGAGAACAGCATACAATATGATTTGCGATGCTGAAAAAAGAGGGCTTATCAACAAAGATACTATAATAGTTGAACCCACCAGTGGAAATCAGGGGATTGGGCTTGCTCTTGTGGGGGCTGTTAAGGGTTACAAAGTGAAAATAGTTATGCCTGATTCTGTGAGTGAAGAACGGCGTAAACTTGTTAAACATTATGGTGCTGAGGTTATCCTTGTCCACGATGCAGGGAATATTGGCGAATGTATCCACGAATGCCTCAATACAGCACTTCGGATGCAGGAAGAATGTGACAATGTGTTTGTCCCTCAGCAGTTTGAAAACCCTGCCAATGTTGAGGTTCAGCGAAAGGTTACAGGTGAGGAAATCTTGAGACAGGTGGCGGGTCCGATTCACGGCTTTTGTTCAGGCATTGGTACGGGAGGCACCATTACTGGTATAGGCGAAACCCTGAAAGAGAAAAACCCCGATATGGAAATCTGGGCGGTTGAGCCTGAACACGCGGCAATTCTTTCGGGAGGCTCCATCGGAACTCATCTTCAGATGGGAATTGGCGATGGGGTTATACCAAAAATTTTGAATCAGAGTATTTATACTGATATTTGTGTAATAAAAGATGAAGAAGCGATAAACACTGCAAAAGACCTTGCTTCAAAGGAAGGGATAATGTGTGGTATATCAAGCGGTACAAATGTGGCAGCAGCAATAAAGCTTGCAAAGAAATTAGGTAAAGGTAAAACGGTGGTGACGGTGCTCCCCGATACAGCAGAGAGATACTTTTCAACTCCGCTTTTTGAAGAAAATTAAATTAAAGGAGGAAAAATTATGAACAGCAATGTAAGACCTGAAACAATGGAACGTATCACAACAAAGGCGCTTGCCGACAAATTTATTGAAGAACAGGTAGCGGCTGTACGCGCGCAGGTAGGAGACAAAAAAGTTCTTCTTGCGCTCTCGGGCGGTGTTGACAGCTCGGTTGTTGCGGCACTTCTTATAAAGGCAATCGGCAAACAGCTTGTTTGTGTGCACGTGAACCACGGACTTATGAGAAAGGGCGAAAGCGAGCAGGTTATCGAAGTTTTTGGAAAAGAGCTTGATGCAAACCTTATATATATTGATGCAACAGACAGATTTTTGGATTTGCTCAAAGATGTGGCTGAGCCCGAGAAGAAGAGAAAAATTATCGGCGGCGAATTTATCAAGGTGTTTGATGAAGAGGCTGCAAAGCTTGAGGGCATAGACTTTTTGGCACAGGGAACAATTTACCCCGACATTTTGGAAAGTGACGGTGTAAAGGCTCATCACAATGTTGGTGGACTCCCGGAAGATATGGAAATGGAACTGGTTGAACCTGTTAAGCTTCTTTATAAGGATGAGGTAAGAGTTGTGGGCAGTGCCCTTGGCCTTCCTGACGAAATGGTTTATCGTCAACCCTTCCCCGGCCCGGGACTTGGTGTTCGTTGTCTTGGAGCAATCACACGTGATAGGCTCGCGGCTCTCCGTGAGGCTGATGCAATCTTACGTGAAGAGTTTGACAAGTGCGGCCTTGCAGGAAAGGTGTGGCAGTATTTCATTGCTGTTCCTGATTTCAAGAGTGTTGGCGTAAGAGACGATAAACGTTATGAGGGATGGCCTGCAATCATCCGTGCGGTGAACACCACCGATGCGATGACAGCTACAATCGAAGAAATTCCGTATGATGTACTTCACAAAATCACAGCACGTATAACCGCTGAGGTTGAGGGAATCAATCGTGTTCTTCTTGACCTTACACCCAAGCCTGTTGGGACAATCGAATGGGAATAATTTCACAAAAAATATAAAGTGGCTTGAAACCCTGTGTTCAAGCCACTTTTTCGCAGGAAATACGTTCCCTTATTGACTTTAATAGTTTAATTTGGTATAATCAAGCTTAATAATAATTTGAAAGAATTCTTTTGGAGATGTGATATATGAACATTATTGTTGTGGGACTTGGCAAAGTCGGTGAAAAGCTGGTTGAACGCCTTAGTCGTGAAGAAAATCACAACATTACGGCTATCGACATAAAGAGAGATGTTTTGCAGGATACGGTGAACGCTTATGACGTAATGGGAGTTTTTGGCAGTGGAGCAAGTGTTGATGTCTTAAACGAAGCGGGAATAGGAAATACCGATATTTTTATTGCGGCAACGGCTTCGGACGAGCTCAACCTTTTTGCTTGTCTTTTGGCTCGAAAACTCAGCAAAAACTGCAGTACTATTGCAAGAGTGAGGAATCCTGAATATAACAAGGAACTGCATTTGTTCAAAGAGGACCTTGGCCTTGCGATGATTATAAATCCTGAACAGACTGCGGCAAATGAAATTGCAAGAGCACTGAGATTTCCGTCAGCTGTGCAGATTGACACTTTTGCTAAAGGCAGAGTTGAAATACTCAAATTCAAAATTCAGTCAGGTTCGCCCCTTGCTAATCTCAAAGTTGTGGATATAAAGAACAAGCTTAGTGGGGATGTTCTTATTTGCGGAGTTGAACGCGGTGACGATGCATTTATCCCAGGTGGTGATTTTGTCATGGAAGAGGGCGACTTTGTTAGCATTGTTGCTACCATAAAAAATGCGGCAGCGTTTATCAAAAAAATCGGCATCAAAACCAATAAGGTGAAAGATACCATCATTGTAGGCGGCGGAGCGACAGCTGTGTATCTTGCGAAAAATCTTATTAAGTCAGGCATTGAGGTAAAGATAATTGAGCAAAATGAAGACAGATGCGAGCTCCTTTGTGACCTTGTTCCCAAAGCTACCATAATCAATGGGGACGGAACAGAAAATCGCCTGTTGCTTGAAGAGGGCATTGAAAATGCCGAGTCGTTTGTTTCTCTTACCAATATAGATGAAGAAAATGTTATGCTTTCCCTTTATGCGAAAACCAAAACGGACGGCAAAATTGTTACAAAAATCAATCGTATTGCCTATGATGAGGTGATCAGAAACCTTGGACTTGATACCATAATTTATCCAAAGAACATTGCGGCGGAATACATTGTCCGTTTTGTAAGGGCAAAGAATAATTCAATCGGGAGCAATATCGAAACGATGCACTATGTTCTTGACGGGAAGGCGGAGGCTCTTGAGTTCAGAATTGTTGAAAATTCGCCTATTTCAAATAAGGCAATCGAAACTCTTGAACTTAAAAACGATATAATTATTGCTTGTATAAGCAGAGGCGGGAATATAATAACCCCACGAGGCAAGGATGTTATTCTCCCTGGTGACCGAGTTATTGTTGTAACAACACACAAGGGATTTAAGGATATAAGCGATATATTGAAATAGAGGTAAATTAACGCGAAAGTTCCTTTCCCGTTATCTCCCCCGACGGATTAAATTGCCCGTGCGAAATTTTCTTCACATTCGTTCAAAAACGCACATGGGCGTAAAAATCTCTTGTCATTTCTTGCCATACGGATAAGGGAAATTTAATTATTATTTGTGCCGACGTATGGCGGCGTAATGGAGATTTTTATGAATTACAAAATGATTTCTCATGTGCTTGGCTGCGTGCTCAATATAGAGGCGGCGGCTATGCTGTTGCCGTTTTTGTGTGCCGTTCTTTATGACGAGCCTGCCAAGTGGACATTTTTGCTGTGTGCGGCACTTTGCTTGGTTGTGGGCATTCCATTGGTTCTGATAAAGCCCAAAAACAAAACTATGTTTGCAAAAGAAGGCTTTGTGGCTGTTGCTCTCAGTTGGATTACCCTCAGTATTTTTGGGGCTTTTCCATTTGTAATTTCAGGAAGCATACCAAACTTTGTGGATGCACTTTTTGAAACGGCATCGGGGTTTACTACCACGGGTGCGTCAATACTCACGGATGTTGAGGTCTTGCCGAAGTCAATGATTTTCTGGCGCAGCTTTACCCATTGGATAGGCGGTATGGGTGTGCTGGTGTTTTTGGTGGCTATTCTTCCGCTTTCCGGGGGGAGCAACCTTTATCTCATCAAGGCGGAAAGCCCGGGGTATTCTGTTGGCAAGTTGGTACCAAGAGTAAGGTCCACTGCAAAAATTCTCTATGGAATATACCTTTTCTTTACGTGTCTTGAGATAATTTTTCTGAAAATTGGCGGACTCGATTGGTTTTCAGCGTTGACATTGTCCTTTGGTACAGCCGGAACGGGCGGTTTTGGAATTCTCAATTCCGGACTTTCTGAGTATTCGTCCTATGTTCAGGTTGTAATAACTGTGTTTATGACTATTTTTGGTATAGACTTTGCGTTTTACTATCTCATACTTATGAGAAAAATAAAGAGTGCTTTCAAACTTGAAGAGGTATGGGTTTATTTAGGTATTATTGTGACGGCAGTTGCGGTTATTTTCTTTAATATCCGTCACTTGTTCGGCGGTACATTTGAAACACTTAAGCACAGTGCGTTTCAGGTTTCATCGCTGATAACCTCTACAGGATATTCAACCGCGGATTTTGATATGTGGCCGCAGCTTTCACGGACGGTTCTTGTTGCGTTGATGTTTTGCGGTGCTTGTTCAGGAAGTACGGGAGGCGGCATCAAGGTTTCAAGAATAGTTATCCTCTTCAAAAGCATTATCAAAGAGGTAAAAGTGCTTGCTCACCCCAAAAGCACAATAAAGGTAAAAATGAACGGACGCATTTTGGAACACGAAGTGGTTCGTGGAGTAAATATGTTCTTCATGGCGTATATGTTTATTTTTGTGGCGGTGCTTATTGCTATCAGTATAGACAATCTTGATTTTACTACCAACTTTACAGCAGTGTTGGCGACACTTAGCAATATTGGTCCCGGACTTTCTCGGGTTGGACCAATGTGTAATTTCTCAGTGTTTTCTGACTTTTCAAAAATGGTCCTTACAGCTGCAATGCTTATAGGAAGACTTGAGGTTTTCCCATTTCTTGTGTTGTTCTCGAAAAATACTTGGAAACGATAAAGCGATAAAAAGGCAAACCTTTGCGGTTTGCTTTTTTTGATTGGATTTTCCAAGAAAAATCCAATATTTTTTTTGAAATTTATAAAAAAATCTTTTTTTTTCTGTGCTTTGTATTGACATTTTGCTGATATTATTGTAGAATGAAACTAAGATATTATCGATTAAAGTGAAGCATTATTTTTTGAAAGGGGAGTTTAAGTTATGGCAAGATTTTTCACCGAAGATATCGCAAAAAGTCCGCGTATTGAAAAACTTAAGGACAATTTGTTTGCCAAAAAACCGGAAATCGAAGTTGAACGTGCGGTTTTGCTTACTGAATCCTATAAAAATACCGAAGGTATGCCTATGATTACAAGGCGTGCAAAAGCCTTTAGAAATATTCTTGAAAATCTTCCTATTACAATCAGAGAACATGAATTGGTTGTGGGAAGCGCTACGAAGTCTTCAAGAAGCTGTCAGATTTTCCCTGAGTTTTCTTTCTCTTGGATTGAGGACGAGTTTGATACTCTTGAAACAAGGTCTGCTGACCCGTTTATTCTTTCGGAGGACTCAAGGAAAGCACTCAGTGAGGTGTTCAAATACTGGAAAGGCAAGACAACAAGTGAACTTGCCACTTCCTATATGAAACCAGAAACAATCGATGCTATCAACCACAATGTGTTCACCCCGGGAAACTATTTATACAACGGCATTGGTCACGTTTCAGCAGATTATGGCAAGGTGCTTGAAATCGGTTTCGATGGAATTATCAAGCAGGCAAAGGCTGAACGTGATGCAATAGACCAGACAAAAGGAAACGCTACTGAAAAGAGGGTTTTCCTTGATGCTGTCATCGAAAGCTGTGAAGCGGCTATTACATTTGCACAGAGATATTCACGTCTTGCCTATGAAATGGCTGATAAATGCACGGACGCAGTTCGTCGTGAGGAACTTAAAACAATAGGAAAGATATGTAGCCGTGTCCCCCAGTTCGGAGCAGAAAGCTTTTATGAAGCATGCCAGAGTTTCTGGTTTGTTCAGCTTCTCATCCAGACCGAGTCAAACGGACACTCTGTTTCTCCGGGACGTTTTGATGTTTATATGTATCCTTATTTCAAAAAGGATTTCAAAAACGGCAAGATAACACGCGAGTTTGCCCAGGAGCTTATGGACTGTGTATGGGTAAAACTCAATGACTTTACAAAAATCAGAGATGCCCTTTCTGCTGAAGGTTTTGCGGGCTACAGCCTCTTCCAGAACCTTATCGCAGGCGGTCAGGACAAAGATGGCATTGATATTACAAATGACGTTTCTTTTATGTGTATAAATGCATCGATGCATACAATGCTTCCCCAACCATCACTTTCAGTGAGAGTATGGAACAAAACACCTCACGAATTTCTGATGAGAGCAGGCGAGCTTACACGTACAGGCATTGGCCTTCCGGCTTATTACAATGACGAGGTTATTATTCCTGCACTTATAAGTCGCGGGCTCACCTTGGAGGATGCAAGACAATATAACATTATCGGCTGTGTTGAACCTCAAAAAGCAGGAAAAACAGACGGCTGGCACGATGCAGCATTCTTCAATATGTGTAGACCTTTGGAACTTGTTTTCTCAAATGGTGTTGACGAGGGCAAGCAGATAAGCATAGAAACCGGCGATATTTCAAAGATGACTACTTTTGACGAATTCTATGATGCGTATAAGGCTCAGACGGAATATATGATTTCTTTGATGGTTGATGCTGACAATGCTATTGATTTGGCTCACGCACAAAGAGCCCCGCTTCCATTCCTTTCAAGTATGATTGAAGATTGTATCGGCAGAGGAAAGAGTGTTCAGGAGGGCGGTGCGGTTTACAACTTTACAGGTCCTCAGGGATTTGGTGTCGCAAATATGGCAGATGCACTTTTTGCAATTAAGAAGCTGATATTTGAAGAAAGAAAATTTACTCTTCCCGAACTCAAGGAAGCCCTCAAAAACAATTTTGGAAAGGGTGCTGATTCAAAAGACCTTGAAGAAGTCGTTGCTGGAGTTGTTAAGAGCCTTGCTGAAAAGGGCGTAAATGTTTCAAGAGAACAGATTGAACAAATCTGCAGGAATATACAGGGAAATACTGCGGGTGCAGGTGGCAGAGATGCTGAAATTCTCAGACTGATTGAGGGAGTTCCCAAGTTTGGAAATGATATATGCGAAATTGATGCTTTTGCAAGGGATGTTGCTTATACATATACAAAACCCGTAGAAAAATACACTAACCCACGTGGTGGAGTTTATCATGCCGGACTTTATCCGGTTTCGGCAAATGTTCCTCTTGGTGCGCAGACAGGTGCTACTCCTGATGGACGTTTTGCGAAAACTCCGGTGGCTGACGGTGTATCGCCAGCGGCAGGTCGTGACGTGAATGGTCCAACAGCTGCGGCAAACTCTGTTGCAAAGCTTGACCACTTTATTGCATCAAATGGTACACTTTTTAATATGAAATTCCATCCGTCAGCCCTCAAAGGAACATCCGGTCTTGAAAGCTTTGTGGCGCTTATCAGAGGATACTTTGACCAAAAAGGAAGCCACGTGCAGTTCAATGTGGTAAGCCGTGAAACTCTTCAGGAAGCACAGAAAAATCCTGAAAAGTACAAAGGCCTTGTTGTCAGAGTTGCGGGTTACAGTGCGCTCTTTACAACACTTTCAAAATCACTTCAGGATGACATAATCAACAGAACAGAACAAAAAGGATTTTAATGTATGAACAATGATTACTTAAATACCAAGGGCAGAATATTTGATATTCAGCGTTTTTCGGTGCATGACGGTCCGGGTGTTAGAACCATAATTTTTCTCAAAGGTTGTTTTCTTAGGTGTAAATGGTGCTGCAATCCCGAATCCCAGAAGTTCGACATAGAAAAAATGGTTGTTGACGGCAAAGAGAAAATCATTGGACGTGACGTTACAGTAGCTGAGATTATGGAAGAAATCGAAAAAGACAGAATTTACTACCGTCGCAGTGGCGGAGGAGTTACTCTGTCCGGCGGCGAGTCGCTGAGACAGCCCGAGTTTGCAGCAGCACTGCTTCGTGCCTGCAAAGAAAAGGGCATTAACACAGCACTCGAGTCAACAGGCTGTGCCAGCTTTGACAAGATAGAAATGATTCTTCCTTACCTCGATTTGTATCTTATGGATATCAAGCACACAAACAGTGAAAAGCACAGACAGTTCACAATGCAACCAAACGAACTTATTCTGGAAAATGCAAAAAAAATTGCAGAAAAGGCAAATAAACTCATTATAAGAGTTCCTGTTATTCCCACTTTTAATGATACTGAAGCTGAAATAAGAGATATTGCAAGGTTTACAAAAACTTTGCCAAAAGTTGATGAATTACATCTTCTTCCTTATCACCGTCTGGGTGAAGACAAATATGAAGGTCTTGGCAGGAATTATGAATTACATAGTCTTGAATTGATTCCTGATGAACACATTCAGCGGCTAAAAACAGTGGTTGAATCAGAAGGGCTCAAGTGCCAGATAGGAGGTTAAGACAATGGCGGATTGGAAAGATTTAAGCAACTTAAGTGACAGAATGAGAATTATTCAGGAGCTTGTTCCGGGCAAGCAGATTACTCTTGCTCATATTATTGCAAACCCTGACAGAATTCTTTACAAAAAGCTGGGTCTTGACCCTGCGATTGATTATTCAAAGGCGGCTATTGGAATTGTTACTATGTCACCGGCGGAAACTGCGATTATTGCGGCAGATATCGCAATCAAGGCGTCTGGTGCAGAAATCGGTTTTGTTGACCGTTTCAGCGGAACTTTGATTGTGACAGGTACAGTTTCAGAGGTGGAGGCATCCCTCAGGGCACTTTGTGATTACAGCAAAGAAACATTGGGCTTTACCGTTTGCCCCATTACAAGGACTTAAGATATGAAAAAAATGATACTTGTGGGCAGGAGTGAGTGCGGAAAAACAACTCTTACTCAGGCTCTCAAAGGCGAAAAAATTGGTTATCATAAAACCCAATACATAAATTATCATGATATACTGATTGATACCCCGGGGGAATATGCCGAAAATAAGATATTAGGCAGAGCTTTGGCTCTTTATTCCTACGAAGCTGATGTTGTGGGATTGCTCCTCAGTGCAAGAGAACAGTATTCTTTGTATCCACCTTGTTGCACAGCGCAAGTAAACCGAGAGGTTATAGGGATTGTGACTCAGATTGACCAGCCGGATGCAAATCCAGCTCAAGCAGCCAGGTGGCTTGAACTTGCGGGCTGTGAAAAGATTTTTTTTGTGGCGTCCACAACGGGTGAGGGTATACAAGAACTTATTGATTATCTTGCACAAGACAGAAAACCACAAAAATTTAGATAAAAACAACAAAAACAAAGAAAAAAACACAAAAATTCATTGACACAGTGGTATATATATGATATTATGTATATAAGTAAAAATAGGTTAAGTTAAAAAGTTTAGATAAAGGAGAAGACAATTATGATGTCAGAGTACGAGATCAAAAAACAGATTTGTGACATTGGCAAGAGACTCTATGACAGAAGAATGGTTGCGGCAAATGATGGTGACATTTCTGTTAAGATCTCAGACAATGAGTATCTTTGTACCCCTGCAGGCATAAGTAAAGGTTTTATTACTCCTGAGTGCATATGCAAAATTGATGGTGACGGCAATGTTTTGCAGGTCAACAGAGGTTTCAAACCATCATCAGAAATAAAGTTGCACCTTAGGGTTTACAAGCAACGACCCGATGTTCGGGCGGTTGTTCATGCTCATCCTGTTTATGCAACAAGCTTTGCTGTTGCAGGAAAGCCACTCGTGCAGCCTGTTATGTCTCAGGCGGTTATTGAACTTGGATGTGTTCCAGTTGTAGAATATGGAACATCTTCAACAACTGAAATTCCTGACACAGCAGAGAAATACCTTCCCTGCTACGATGCAGTGCTTCTTGAAAATGATGGTGCACTTGCTTATTCTGATTCGCTTCTTGCGGCATGCAATAAGATGGAGTCGCTTGAATTCTATGCAGAACTGTTATTCCTTTCAAATCAGCTTGGGGGGCCTAAGGAACTTTCAAAAGAACAGCTTAAAAAACTTTATGGGGTTAGATGCGCATTAGGTATGAAAGGCAAACATCCTGCAAATCTCTGTCCCAACAACAAAAACGGCGGTATGAGCTGCCATAGCTGCAATGTTTCAAGTTGCACAGATGCAAAAGAAAATAAAATTGGCGATAACAAAGAACTGATTGAACAGATTGCTAAAAAGGTTATTACTAAACTTGGTAAATAATACGGGAGGTGTCGTTATGATTGACGAAAATCTTGCTCGTGTTGTAGAAGCTGCCTTGAAGCAACTTGCTGAACCACCAGCCGAGGGAAAGGAATTTGGACTCAAAGAGGCTAAAAAGCTTATCGCTTTGGTTGAAGAAAAGGCGAAACAGATGGGGGTAAATGCGGTTGTTGCAGTATCTACCGCAGCCGGCAGACCTATTGCTGTTGAATGCATGGATAATTCCTACATAGCTAGCTTTGATGTGGCGCTTAAAAAGGCTTATACAGTGGTTGCTCTCAAAATGTCCACAAAAAAATTGAGCACTTTGGCGGCTCCAGGCGAGTCACTTTATGGAATTCAGTTTACCAATGACGGGCAGATTGTTATTTTTGGTGGTGGTGACCCACTGATACATCATGGAAAAATTATTGGAGGGCTGGGTGTCAGCGGCGGAACAGAAGAACAGGATACTATTCTTTCGGCCTATGGTGCTTCGCTCATCGATGAAATTATGAAAGATTTTTAAGAAGGGAGAGATTTTGGTTGAATAACAACGAAATAGAACAGATTGTAAGACAGGTTCTCGCAGGAATGCAGGGAACAAGCAGTAGTGCAGCTCCAAAGGCGGCAGGTGCGGTTCCTAAGTCAGCTCGTGTTGCTATGCTGACAGGAATTGAAAAGTTTGAGCTTCAGGAATATCCTATTCCTGAAATTGGCGATGATGATATGCTGGTTAAAGTTGAGGGTTGTGGTATCTGCGGAACGGATGCTCACGAGTACAAGCGTGACCCATTTGGTCTCATCCCACTCGTTCTCGGACACGAGGGTACGGGTGAAATTGTAAAGATGGGCAAGAATGTTAAGACAGACAGTGCAGGAAAACCCCTCAATATTGGAGACAAGGTTGTAACTTGCGTAATCCTTAAGGATGACCCCGAAATTACAATGTTTGACCTTAACAAACAGAACGTGGGAGGTGCTGATATTTATGGACTTCTTCCCGATGACAACGTTCATTTAAATGGATGGTTTGGCGATTACATGGTAATAAGAGGAGGTTCAACAGTATTCAACGTTTCAGACCTTGACCTTGAATCAAGAATTCTTGTTGAGCCTTGTGCAGTTCTTATTCATGCGGTAGAGCGTGCAAAGACAACAGGAATCTTAAGATTCAACAGCCGTGTTGTTGTTCAGGGCTGCGGACCTATTGGTCTTATTTGTATAGCGGTTCTCAGAACAATGGGTATTCAAAATATTACAGCGGTTGATGGCGAACAAAAACGTCTTGACTTTGCAAAGCGTATGGGTGCTGACAAAACAGTTAACTTCAAAGACCACAATGGCATTGAGGCTCTCAGCAAAGCAGTAGCAGACAGCTTTGGCGGACATCTTGCAGATTTTGCATTCCAGTGCACAGGTTCACCTGTTGCTCACAGCAATATCTACAAGTTTATCAGAAGCGGTGGCGGACTTTGCGAGCTTGGCTTCTTCATCAACGGCGGAGATGCACAAATCAATCCGCACTTTGATCTTTGCTCAAAAGAAATTACTTTGGTTGGCTCATGGGTATACACTCTCCGTGATTATGCTACAACATTTGATTTCTTGAAGCGCGCAATAGCAATCGGACTTCCAATCAAGGAACTTATCACACATAAGTATCCTCTTGAGAAAATTAACGATGCATTCATTACGAATGTAAAGATGGAAGGTCTCAAGATTGCAGTTATCAATGAATAATAATTAACAAATTTTAAATATTTTAGGAGGATTTTAGAAATGGCACAGGAAGCATTAGGTATGATAGAAACAAGAGGTTTGGTTGCAGCGGTTGAGGCAGCCGACGCAATGGTAAAAGCTGCTGAGGTAGTTCTTATCGGCACAGAAAAGATTGGTTCAGGTCTTGTAAGTGTTATGGTTCGCGGTGATGTTGGCGCTGTTAAAGCTGCTGTTGAAGCAGGTGGCCAGTGTGCACAGAGACTCGGCGAAATCGTTGCTACTCACGTAATTCCGAGACCTCACAATGATGTTGAAAAGATTTTGCCTAAATTCTAAAGAAAGAGTGATTTAGTATGGCAACAACAAAAAAGACCGTAATTGCAAATACGGAAGCATTGAAAAATAATGAAGCCGAGGTTAAAGAAACCAAGGCCGTTGAAAAGAAAGTTATAAAGGAGGAAAAAAGAATGGCACAGGAAGCATTGGGTATGGTGGAAACAAGAGGTTTGGTTGCAGCAATCGAGGCAGCAGATGCTATGCTTAAGGCTGCTAACGTAACTCTCGTTGGCACAGAAAAGATTGGTTCAGGTCTTGTAAGTGTTATGGTTCGCGGTGATGTTGGCGCTGTTAAAGCTGCTGTTGAAGCAGGTGGTCAGTGTGCACAGAAGCTTGGTGAAATCATTGCTACACACGTTATTCCCAGACCTCACACAGATGTTGAGAAAATATTGCCTATCCTTAAATAATAAAAGGATGCTGGGCAGGCAAATAGCGGGACGAAGCCAAGGCTTCGTCCTGGCGGTTTGCCAAATCCGGAAAGGAAGAATGTTATGATTATTGGAAAGGTGCTTGGCAGCGTTGTTTCAACCCGCAAGAATGAAAACCTTGTTGGAAGCAAGTTTATGGTTGTTGAACCAGTAAAATCAATGGCAAGAGAAAATTCAAGAATTGTTGCTATTGATAACATAGGCGCAGGAATTGGTGAATATGTTCTGGTGGCACTTGGTAGTGCGGCAAGAATTGGATGTGAAAAAGAGACTCAACCAATAGATGCAGCTATTGTCGGAATTATTGACGACGGAGAAAGCTTTAAATAAAGGCAGAATAATTGATTTTGAGAAAAGGGGGAACTATTTATGCAGTTTACAGAGCTTAGTGGACTTATGAAAGAATGCGGAATAGTGGGCGCCGGCGGTGCAGGATTTCCCTCTTATGCGAAGCTTTCAGAGAAAGCCGAGACTGTTATACTCAACTGTGCAGAGTGTGAGCCACTTTTCAGGCTTCACAGACAGCTTCTTATGGCTTATACGGAAGAAATTCTGTCTGCTCTTGATACGGTGAGAGAAACTGTGGGAGCAAAAAAAGCCATTATTGGCATAAAAGCTGCTTACAGCGAAACGGTTGAAGAACTTAATGAACATATTGGTGCTTTTAAAAATATTGAAATTTCACTTTTACCTGAGGTTTATCCGGCAGGTGATGAAATTGTTCTTATCTATGAAACAACCGGCAAGGTGGTAAAACCCGGTCAGCTTCCTATTTCGGAAGGGGTTATTGTGTATAATGTAGAAACTATGCTCAATATTCACTTTGCCATTAAAGAAAACACGCCTGTTTGTTACAAGTATGTTACTGTGGCAGGTGAGGTTAAAAACCCTCAGACATACAAAGTTCCGCTTGGTGTGCCGCTTAAAAAAGTGGTGGAGCTTTCTGGTGGGGAAACAGTCAAAGACTGTGTTTATTTAAGCGGCGGTGCAATGACAGGAAGAGTGGCAAATAAAAATGATGTTGTTACGAAGACAACAAATGCAATATTGGTATTGCCCAAAAATCATCCTGTTATTATGAAGAAGAAA
>JAZNNB010000007.1:0-12178 GCA_045580025.1 Clostridia bacterium | reverse complement strand
CCTTTGACTCACCGATTTCAGGAACGATAGCTGCGTCAAGCTGAAGTTCACCGTCAACCTTAAGGTCAGGATTTTCTTCTTTACAAATTCTTGTAGCCTCAACAACCTTTGTTACATCGTCGTGCTTTGCACTGCCCATTGTTGAGTGCGAAAGCATTGCAACAACAGCCTCTTCACCCACAAGAAGTTCAAAAGATTCTGCTGAGCATGCTGCGATTGTTGCAAGTTCCTCAGGGTTGGGATTTTGAACAAGACCGCTGTCTGCAAAAACAAATGCACCGTTTGCACCATATTCACAATCAGGAACAACAATAAGGAAGAAAGCTGACACAAGCTTTGTTCCGGGTTTTGTTTTAACAATCTGAAGACTGGGACGAAGCGTGTTTGCTGTTGAATGGCAAGCACCAGAAACAACACCGTCAGCATCCCCGGCCTTTACCATAAGGCAAGCATAATACATATAATCACCAAGGGCAGTCGCCTTTGCTTCTTCATATGTAAGACCCTTTGACTTTCTGAGTTCAACAAAGAGGTTGAGATATTCCTCTGTTTTTTCGTATGTATATGGGTCAATAATTGTAGCACCTGAAATGTCATAGCCTTTGCTATATTTTTCAACTTCTTCAGGAGTACCTATGATAATAATGTTTGCAAAATCCTCTTTGAGAACTTTTTCAGCCGCCTCATAAATTCTGGCATCCATTGATTCAGGAAGAATAATGGTCTTTTTATCCTTCTTTGCTCTTTCCTTTATTGTGTCTAAAAATTTACTCATTTTACGCCTCCGCAATATAAAAAATTTTCATTTGCTTTAAATCTTTTCTATTATATAACAAATTTTCCATATATGCAAGGATAATTGCGATTTTTTTATTTTTTTCTCAAAAAGACTTTTCTTATTCAAGTTTTTGGAGTATACTATATACAAATATAATCCAAAGGAGCGCGTTTATGACTGTTGCCGGCATAGTTTGTGAATATAATCCATTTCACAATGGGCACAAATTTCATATAGAAGAAACCCGCAAAAAAACGGACTCCGATGCTATTGTGGCAATAATGAGTGGCAATCTTGTCCAGCGTAGTGACGTTGCCGTTTTCTCAAAGGAACTTCGTGCAAAAGCGGCGATAGAAAACGGGGTGGACCTTGTTCTTGAACTTCCCACTTCTTATTCAACCGCCTCGGCAGAGCTTTTTGCCCTTAGTGCTGTTGGAATTCTTAACGCCCTTGGGTGTGTTGATTTTCTGTCTTTTGGTACAGAATGTGATGATATTGACAGCCTTTGCGAAATAGCGAAGCTTCTTGCAAATGAGCCGCCGGAATTTTCGGCTCTTTTGAACACGTTTTCCGCATCAGGACTTTCTTATCCCACAGCTCGCGCAAAAGCGGTTGAAAGTTTTTGGGGCAAAGAAAAATCAGACATTCTCTCATCCCCAAATAATCTTCTGGGGATTGAATATCTAAAAGCCCTTATCTTGCAAAAAAGCAACATAAAGCCAGTGGCAATCCCCCGAAAAGGTGCAGGTCACGATGCTTGGGAAGCAAATGACGACATAGCCTCGGCATCTTATATAAGGGATTTAATCAAATCAGGCAGAGACTTTTCGGAGTTTGTTCCCGAAAGTGCAAATGACATCTTTAAAGATGCTACTCCCCACTCAATAACAAAGCTGGAAGAAGCCATTCTCTGTCACCTTATCAAAACTCCGACAGAAGATTTAAGGAAAATAGCCGATGTCAGCGAAGGACTTGAAAACCGCATAAAAGATGCAGCGCTCTCATCAAAAACCCTTGACGAGCTTTATAATGCCATAAAAACCAAGCGCTATACCCACAGCCGTATAAGAAGAATTATCCTTTCAGCGTTTTTGGGTATTACGGAAAGTGACAGACAAGCTAATCCCAAATATATAAAAATCCTTGGTCACAACGAAACGGGGCAAAAAATAATTGCCGCCGCAAAAAAAACGGCAACTATTCCCCTTTTGCGAAACACCTCTCAGGTAAACAAACTAAAAGACCCCGAAATAAAAGCGTTGTGGGAAAGAGAACGAATTTTTGATAAAATATATGATATGACAGAAATTTAAAAAAGCAGTTCAAAAGCGAACTGCTTTTTTTCATCCACAAATATTTTCCGTCTTAAAATCTATCACTTTTTTGAGGTCATCAAGTGACATTTCAACCTGACAGCCGATTTTTCCGGCGCTGAAAATTATTGTTTCAAAATTTTCAGCCGAAGAATCGATGGTGGTTGTGAAAAACTTTTTCATTCCAATAGGCGAGCAGCCACCGTGAACATAGCCCGTAAGGGGCAAAAGTTTTTTTGCTTTCAGCATCTCTATTTTCTTTTCCCCCACTGCCTTGGCAGCTTTCTTGAGGTCAAGTTCCAGAGGTGCAGGAACAACAAACACATAATTCTTTTTGCTTGCCGCAACCGTCACCAGCGTTTTAAAAACCTGATTTGGATCTTGCCCCAAAACCTCTGCGATTTCCATTCCGCTAATAGCCTCATCGCAAGGATAGGAATACTCCTTATGTTCTATTTTCTTTTGGTCGAGAATTCGCATTACGTTGGTTTTTTCCATAAAGTTCACCTTTTAAAATGAAAGCCGGGCAGTTATCCCGGCTTTTCTTATTTTTGTTTTTTGATTTTATCCCAATATTCTTTTGCTGCCTGCTCGTTTTTGTTTTCACCGTACTGATAGTACTTCTTGTTCTTTATCTGGTCGGGCAAATACTGTTGTTTAACATAATGATTGGGGAAATCGTGAGGATAAAGATAATTCTGTCCCTTTTTCACATTCCCCTCGCCATCACAATGCTTGTTCTGGAGCTGCCGCGGAATCTCGCCGGTGTCCATCGTCTCAATATCACGAAGTGCAGCATCAAATGCAATATGTGCCGAATTTGACTTTGGCGCAGTAGCAAGAAGCACCGCCGCATCCCCAAGCGGTATTCTTCCCTCAGGAAGACCAAGCATCAAAGCACTGTCAACACACGCCTTGACGATAGGGATAGCCATAGGATAAGCAAGTCCAACGTCTTCTGCTGCAATAACCAAAAGTCGTCTGCATGCCGTCTGCAAATCTTCCGCCGCAATCAGCCTTGCCAAGTAATGTACCGCAGCATCAGGGTCAGAGCCACGAATTGACTTTTGGAGTGCGCTCATAACGTCATACTGGCTGTCACCTGACTTATCATAGCGAAAAGATTTCTTCTGGGTACAATGTTCTGCTGTTTCCAAAGTTATGGTTATGCCGCCATCTTTGTCAGGCACCGAATATGCCACCGAGAGTTCAAGGGCGTTAAGCGCCTTTCTCACATCACCGTTTGACATCTGGGCAATATGTGAAAGTGCATCATCATTTATTTTTATTTCGCCGGCAAATTCCTCTGACAAAATACCAAGGGCACGACCCAGTGCCTTTTCTATGTCCTTGGGTGAAACCTGCTTGAACTCAAACACCACCGACCGACTGAGAACTGCATTATAAATGTAAAAATACGGATTTTCAGTGGTGCTGGCAATCAATGTTATCTTTCCGTTTTCGATGTATTCAAGCAGGGATTGCTGTTGCTTCTTGTTGAAATTCTGAATTTCGTCAAGATAGAGGAGAATTCCATTCTGCCCGGAAAGTGTCTCAGTCTGGGCACAAACCTCACGAATGTCACTAACCGACGCCGTTGTGGCATTTAGCTTATAGAGTGTCTTTCCCGCAACTTTTGCTAAAATGTTAGCAACAGTGGTTTTTCCCACGCCTGACGGTCCATAAAAAATCATATTGGGGATTTTGCCGTTTTTCGCAATCTCAGACAAAACCTTGCCCTCACCAATTATGTGGTTTTGTCCCACCACATCAGAAAGGGTCTCGGGTCTAAGTCTATCCGCAAGCGGCCTATTCATAAAGCGGATACTTTTTGCAAAGTGCGTCTACACGTCTTGCAGCTTCTTCTTTATTTCCCTCAAAGTCGCAAATAACCATATTGATTATTTGTGCAACCTCACGCATATCGTCTTCCTTGAAGCCACGGGTTGTAACAGCAGGAGCCCCAACACGAAGACCACTGGTGACAAACGGGCTCTGAGGGTCGTTTGGTATGGTATTCTTGTTTGCTGTGATTCCAATTTCATCAAGGTTATGTTCAACCTCTTTTCCTGTGAGGCCTTTCTTTGAAAGGTCAATAAGCATAAGATGGTTGTCTGTTCCACCTGAAACAATGTCAATGCCCAAAGATATAAGCTCGTCACACATTGCAGCCGCATTCTTTTTAACCTGTTTCTGATATTCCTTAAATTCAGGTTTAAGCGCTTCGCCAAAGCAAACCGCCTTTGCAGCAATAACATGCATAAGAGGTCCTCCCTGATTTCCGGGGAACACAGCCTTGTTTATCATCTGTGCATATTTTTCTTTGCAGAGGATAAGACCACCACGAGGTCCACGGAGTGTCTTGTGGGTTGTGGTTGTAACAAAATCTGCATAAGGAACAGGGCTTGGATGAAGACCAGCAGCAACAAGACCTGCAATGTGCGCCATATCAACCATCAAGTATGCCCCTACCTCATCAGCAATTTCACGGAACTTTTTAAAATCAATTTCACGAGCATAAGCACTTGCACCTGCCAAAATAAGCTTTGGTTTGTGTTTGAGCGCCAGTTCCCTTACTTCTTCATAATTGATTCTGTGAGTAACGCTGTCAACACCATAAGGAACAACGTTAAAATATTTACCTGAAATATTCACCGGTGAACCATGGCTGAGGTGTCCGCCATGTGCAAGATTCATACCGAGGTATGTGTCGCCAACTTCCATTGCTGCAAAAAATACCGCAAGGTTTGCCTGTGCGCCTGAGTGTGGCTGAACGTTTGCAAATTCAGCGCCAAAAAGCTCTTTTGCACGGTCTCTTGCCAAATCTTCCACAATATCAACATATTCGCAACCACCGTAATATCTCTTTCCGGGGTAGCCTTCTGCATATTTATTTGTAAGGGGAGTGCCCATAGCCTCCATAACAGCAGGGCTGACAAAGTTTTCTGACGCAATAAGCTCAATCTTGCTTCTTTGTCTGCCGATTTCCTGCTTTATGGCAGCAGCAACTTCAGGGTCCACCTTTGCAATGTTTTCAAGTTCAAACATTCTGTTTTCCTCCTTTGTTATTTACAAAAACTTTTTTTTGTTGTATAATAGCATAATTAAAAATAATTATACTATAAAATATAAGCTTTGACAAGGGGGCTGCAGAAAAAAATGCGGGAAAATCTTGAAAATAAGAAAAAAAGAGCGCTTTCTATCATAAAAATTTTTGGCGAGGTCTATGGTGATGCCGACTGCACGCTGGATTATTCCTCAGCACTTCAGCTTCTTATTGCAACTCAGCTTGCTGCACAATGCACTGATGCACGGGTAAATCTCGTCACCCCTAAACTTTTTGACCGCTACAAAACCGTTTATGACTTTGCATCAGCGGACCCCGACGAGCTGTCTTCTCTTATCCATTCCACAGGCTTTTATCGCAACAAAACAAAAAATATCATCGCTTGTTGTCAAAAGCTGATTTCTGATTTTGGTGGCGAAGTTCCAAGGACTATGGATGAGCTTTTGTCTCTTCCCGGCGTTGGCAGAAAAACCGCAAACCTCGTTCTTGGCGATGTATTTGGTATTCCTGGAATTGTGGTTGATACCCATGCAGGAAGACTTGCACGACGAATGGGCTTTACCAAAAATACCGACCCGTACAAAGTAGAACTTGACCTCATAAAAATAATTCCTCCAGAATTCCAAAGTCAATTTTGCCATCAGCTCGTCTTTCACGGCAGGGAATTTTGTGACGCAAGAAAGCCAAGGTGTCTTGAGTGCCCAATAAAAGATTTATGCCCTCAAAAACTTTAAAATTGATAGCATTTTGAAGAATTTCCGAGATTTTATGGTGATAAATCAATGTAATTAAAAATAATCCACTATAATTTCCTTGACTTTTGTTTTTACAAGTGGTACAATATCAGCTGTCGCTAAGTTAGGCGGCGGTAATGTGGGCGCATAGCTCAGCTGGGAGAGCATCTGCCTTACAAGCAGAGGGTCATAGGTTCGAGCCCTATTGTGCCCACCACATTTACGGTCCGGTAGTTCAGTTGGTTAGAATGCCAGCCTGTCACGCTGGAGGTCGTGGGTTCGAGCCCCATCCGGATCGCCATTTTATTTTTTCAGATATGCCTCTGTAGCTCAGTCGGTAGAGCAGAGGACTGAAAATCCTCGTGTCGGTGGTTCGATTCCGCCCGGAGGCACCATTCACAATTTGGCAATATCTGAATATACTATAATATGCGGGAGTGGCTCAGTGGTAGAGCGTCACCTTGCCAAGGTGAACGTCGCGAGTTCGAATCTCGTCTTCCGCTCCAACCAATGACAAAAGGGCGCATGAGTCTCACGCGTCCTTTTGTTCTAAAAACTAAATATGGCGCCATAGCCAAGTGGTAAGGCAAAGCTCTGCAAAAGCTCTATCCCCCGGTTCAAATCCGGGTGGCGCCTCCAGAAAAAAGCATTGACGAAAGTTGATGCTTTTTTATTTTGATTTTCACCCCAAAATTTCCCTTTTTCTACATTATATTTGTTTGACAAGCTAAAATTCCGGTGTTATAATATTAAAAAATACTCAAGGAGGAATTTTGAAAATGGGTAAGAACATTTATGCAGGAACAAAAACTGAAAAAAATCTTTGGGAAGCCTTTGCAGGCGAATCAAAAGCAAGAAACAGATACACATATTATGCATCGGTTGCAAAGAAAAACGGCTACGAACAGATTGCTGAACTTTTCTTAAAAACCGCTGACAACGAAAAGGAACACGCAAAGCTCTGGTTCAAAGCCCTTGGTGAGCTTGGTGACACCGCCGAAAATCTTCTTGGCGCAGCAGAAGGCGAAAACTATGAATGGACAGATATGTATGACAGAATGGCAAAGGAAGCTGAAGAAGAAGGCTTTACAGACCTCGCCGAACAGTTCCGCAACGTTGCTGCCATCGAAAAGGAGCACGAAGAAAGATACCGTGCACTTCTCCACAACGTTGAAACAAAAGAAGTGTTCAAAAAGGCAGGCGTTGAGATTTGGGAATGCCGCAACTGCGGACACGTTGCCATGGGAACAACCGCCCCTGAGGTTTGTCCCACATGTTTCCATCCACAGGCATATTTCGAAATCAAAAAAGTTAACTACTAATTTAAACATCAAAAAAGCGGTCGAAAATCGACCGCTTTTTATTTTTCTTAAAGTTCCGCAAGCCCCTCCGCAATGCCCATAACGATTATTCCACCGAACACTGCAATAAGCGATACATAATGTTTCCACGAAAGCCGTTCTTTCAGGAAAATGGTGCTCCACACAGACGATACCACACAATAAGCACAGATAATCGGCGCCGCACCCACAGCGTTTGCAGAAAGAGCAAAAATGTACGCAAACTGTCCAGCAGTTTCACAGATTGCCCCAAGAGCCTTGGGGCCCTCTTCCTTGAACTTCAACCCTGACAGCTTTTGCTTCTTTATGATGAACACCCAGATGAACGCCACCACCGCCATAAAGAGGAATGTCAGCTCATAAGCAACATTCGCCGTATCTTCCTCAAGATAATGGAAAACGTTTGTCATAAAAGTGTTTCCCTCTTCCAAAATTACCGCATCGAAGAATGTTCCAAGAGCATCAATCAAGCAGTAAAGCACAGGGAGGAGAATCGCAAGAACACTCTTTGTATACTTTCTGTTTGCGTTAAGCTGTCTGCGCGCCTTTGCCTCGGCATCTTCAGTATATTCAGCAAACCCAAGAAAAACAACACCCAAAGACACAATAACGATGCCTATTGTGGAAAGCTCATCCACCGTCTGTCCAAGCACAAGAAAGCAAAGAATTGCAGCGATAGCCCCTGATGAATTACAAATAGGTGATGACACCGAAAGCTCGATGTACCTGAGCGATACATAGCCAAAAATCATTGACAATATGTACATTGCCGATGCCGGCAGGTAATAAATAATATCCTGGAATGTAATAGGTGTCCCAGTCGCTATCTCATAGAATGCGTGAATTCCCATAACAAATCCAACCGCTATAACCATTTTCCAATGGCTGTATTTGTCCTCTGGTCTTGAACCAAGCTTGCTAAAGAAGTCCGAGCCACTCCAACAAAGCATTGCAATAATTGCAAGTATTAACCACATAATTTATTTCTCCTCTTCAAAAACATTTAAATCTAAAAGTCCCGCATCAGCCATTTTCTGGACAGACATAAGAATTCCAAGTTTTGCGTGATACCAGGTTATTCCACCTTGGAAATAAACGGCATAAGGTTCTCTGAGGGGTGCATCAGCGCTGAGTTCAATGGACGAGCCCTGAACAAACGCTCCGGCTGCCATAATTACCTGAGAATCATATCCCGGCATATCCCCGGGAACTGGTGCTGCAAAACTGTCAACAGGTGCAGCCGCTTGAATTCCCTCACAAAAAGCTATTACTCCCTCGGGGGTCCCAAGTTCCACTGCCTGAATTATATCATGGCGACTTTCTGAGCCATTTGGCACAACCTTAAATCCCAGTTTCTCATAAATATTCGCCGCAAAGATAGCACCTTTCAGCGCCCCTGACACAACCGTGGGAGCGAGAAAAAGCCCCTGATAAAACTGACGCATCATTCCCATATTTGTACCGACCTCTTTACCAAGACCTGGAGCTGTGAGACGATATCCGCATCGTTCAATGCATTCACGGGTTCCGCAAATATACCCACCGGACGGCGCAAGACCTCCGCCCAAGTTTTTTATGAGCGAACCAACAATCATATCAGCACCAAAGTCAGAGGGCTCCATTCTCTCAACAAATTCGCCATAACAGTTGTCCACCATACAAATAACGTCGGGTTTTATTTCTTTCACAAATCTTATTATTTTCGCAATCTTTTCTACAGAAAAGCTTTCTCTTGTCTGATAGCCTTTTGACCGCTGGATTGTCACCATTTTTGTTTTTTCGTTTATGGCGTTTTTTATGCCATCCCAGTCAAATGCGCCATCAGGGAGTAAGTCAACCTGTCTGTAGGTAACGCCATATTCCGCCAAAGAGCCAGGACTTGACCTGATTCCAATAACCCCCTGAAGCGTGTCATAAGGGCATCCAACAGGTGACAAAAGCTCATCCCCCGGCAGCAAATTCGCCGATAAGGCTAGCGCCAAAGCATGAGTTCCGCAGGTTATTTGGGGCCTTACTAAAGCATCCTCTGTATTGAAGCACGCGGCATACACCCTTTCGAGTGTATCACGTCCCAAATCGTCATATCCATATCCAGTAGACTCATAGAAACACGCGGCAGAAACTTTCTCCTTCTGCATCGCATGAATTACTTTAAGCTGATTGAGTTCTGCCGTTTTATCAATTTCTTCAAAACGTGGTTTAAGCTCTTTTAAGATTTTTTCCCCAAATCGAAAAACTTCGTTTGAAATCCCCATTTCTCTATATGAATTTTCTGTAAACATTTTCCTAAAACCTCCAGACCCCCTTATTATACAACGTTTTTTTTCATTCGTCAACATTCGCCTTTTCAAAAAAAGTACTGGCTTTTTTTGTCCCTTTATGGTATAATTTAATAAAGTCTCAAATAAACTGATACTCTATTAAAAAATCAGGAGGCAGTGTTTATGAACATTTGTGTTTACGGCGCATCGAGTGATGCCATTGACAAAAAATATATTGAAGCCGGTGAAAAATTGGGCGAAGAAATGGCAAAACGTGGTCACACCCTTATATTTGGTGGTGGTGCCTGCGGGCTTATGGGTGCTGTTGCCCGTGGAATGAGCCGAAATATGGGCAAAATAATCGGTATTGCCCCCTCTTTTTTCAATGTAGATGGTGTCCTTTATGACAAGTGCGACGAATTTATCTATACCGAAACCATGCGTGAAAGAAAACAGCTTATGGAAGATAAGTCTGATGCATTTATTATGACCCCGGGCGGAATCGGCACATTTGAAGAATTTTTTGAAATCTTCACACTGAAACAGCTTGGCAGACTTAAAAAAGCCATAGCCGTTCTCAATACAAGTGGCTATTATGATGCACTTTCTGACCTTATGGTGCGCACAGCCGACGAACATTTTATGCAGCCAGAGTCTTTGACCCTCTATTCACTTTTTGAAGATTGTGTCCCTTTGCTTGACTATATTGAAACCTACTCCTGCCCAGACATTGATATACGGAATATGAAATATATTGAAAAATAATTTACCGAGGTAATTTTTATGGAAGAACTTATTAAAAAAGGTACTTTAGCAAAAGAAGCATCCGTTATTTTGTCAACAGCCACATCTGATTCCAAAAATCTGGCACTTTCAAAAATCGCACAGGCTTTTCTTGACAACTCTTCATACATCTTGGAAGAAAACCAAAAGGACATTGACGATGCGAGAAAAAATAATATAGGCGAGGGTCTTATTGACCGCCTTACACTGACCACTGACCGAATCTCACAAATGGCAGAGGGTATTCGTCAAATCATTTCCCTCCCTGACCCTGTGGGTGAGATTATTGCCTCAAATATCCGTCCAAACGGTCTTGAAATCAAAACTGCCCGCGTTCCCCTTGGGGTTTGCGGCATAATTTATGAGGCACGCCCGAATGTGACCGCTGACGCCGCCGCACTTTGTATCAAGTCAGGCAACGCCTGCATCCTAAGATGCGGAAAAGAGGCTCACAAATCAAGCATGGCAATCACAAAGGTTATTCGTGACGCCTTGAAAGATGCAGGTCTTCCCGAAGACTGTGTAAATCTTGTGGAAGACACCTCACGGGAGAGTGCTTTTTCTCTTATGCAGCTTCGTGATTACCTTGACGTTATAATTCCACGTGGCGGTGCAGGGCTTATTCGCAGTGTGGTTGAAAACGCCACCGTTCCTGCCATTGAAACAGGCACAGGAAACTGCCACATTTTCGTTGACGAAAGTGCCAACTTCGATATGGCGGAAGAAATTATAATAAACGCGAAAACAAGTCGTCCATCTGTGTGCAACGCAGAGGAAAAGCTTCTTGTTCACAAAAATATTGTCGAAAGCTTTCTCCCTCGCATCCTTGATGCTCTGTCTAAAAAAGGTGTTGAAATCATCGGTGATGAAACTGTTTGCCGTATTTTTTCAGGGGCAAATCCATCCACGGAAGACGACTGGGGAACAGAATACCTTGATATGAAGATTGGTGTAAAGGTAGTAGAAAATGTTGATGGCGCCATTTCCCACATAAACAAATACGGAAGTCTTCACTCCGAAGCTATTATCACTGAAAATCCCCAAAACGCTCAAAAATTTCTTGATACCGTTGACGCGGCAGCTGTCTATGTGAATGCCTCAACTCGTTTCACCGACGGCTTTGAATTTGGATTTGGTGCGGAAATCGGAATCAGCACACAAAAACTACATGCACGTGGACCTATGGGACTTGCGGCTCTTACCACCACAAAATATAAAATATACGGAAACGGACAAATCCGTTAAGCACGAAAGGAACTTTTTATGGAACGAGAACTGAGACAAGCCTTTCTGGCACAGGTAAACATCCCCGAGGATACCGGCAAAATCTTTGCCGAATTTGCTCACCAGTTTGAAGAACTTATGATGATCTATCAGTGTGCTATTCAAGAGGTTACAACAAAGCTTGACGTTTTGAGCCACGAAATGTCGGTAAGACGAAACCGAAACCCAATAGAAACCGTGAAATACCGCATCAAAAAGCCAAAAAGCATCGCCGAAAAGCTTCACAGAAACGGTCTTCCCATCACCCTTGAAGCTGTTTCAACCAAGCTAAGCGACGTGGCAGGTGTCAGGGTAATCTGCTCATTTATTGATGATATTTATACCGTGGCAAATATGCTCACAAGTCAGGATGACATAAGACTTCTTGCCGTAAAGGACTACATAAAAAATCCCAAAGAAAACGGCTACCGCAGTATGCATCTAGTGCTGGAGGTGCCCATTTTCCTAGCCGAGGGGCCGGTGAACGTCATGGTGGAGGTGCAGCTGCGCACCATTGCCATGGACTTTTGGGCCAGCCTTGAGCATCAGCTTCGCTATAAGGCGGATGTGGATGTCTCAGAGGAGCTTCGCCGCAGACTGCAGATCTGTGCCGAGGCTATCTCGGAGGTGGATGTGGAG
>JAZNNB010000006.1:0-29860 GCA_045580025.1 Clostridia bacterium | reverse complement strand
GCATCTCTGTATCTGTTCTTTTGTCTTTCAAAAGTTTTTTCATCATTTCCGTAAACAGCTTTCAGCCTTTCGTCAAAGCTTCCATTTTCCAGCATTTCAAAAAAATCATTTATTTTCATAATACATCCCGTTCCTTCGTCTTTTATATTTTTATTATACAAAACCTCCCCGTACTCTTCTATGTAAATAATAATACAAAATATGCACAAAATTATACTTTTTGTATTGCATAATTTAAAATATTGTATTATACTGTATTTTAAATAAAGCGTATATGCATTTTATTATATAAAGGAGGTTTTATTTTGTACGCAAAAGCCGCATATTTAAATAACTCTCTTGACGATGCAGCCGATTTGAGCCAGCCCCTTGTGGTCAAAAGCTGCGGGAACTATCGTCTTTTAAGCCGCAAATCCTTCGTCACTTATCGTCCCACAGGAAGACGCGACTTTCAGCTCCTTTATATATCCTCAGGTAAAGTACATTTCTTTTTTGATGGTGAAAAAAAGCTGCTTCCTGCCGGAACAATGGTGCTTTACCGTCCTGACGAAGAACAGAATTATACATACTATCTCGAGGATAAGCCCGAGGTCTTCTGGGTACACTTTACGGGTTATGACGCAGAAAACATTTTAACCTCACTAAGCCTCACCTCAAATATTTTCTTCACCGGAGTTTCAAGCGATTTCAATTTCCTGTTTCAAAGAATAATAAGTGAGATACAAGCCGCAGAATTTGGTTTCTGCAAAATAACCCCATTCGTTTTGCAGAATATACTTTGTCTTATAGAGCGTTATGCGTTAAATTCCGTTTCCAAAGTCAACACCAAAAAAAAAGAAGCCGAGCTTGCCATACAATATTTCAGCGAAAATTACTCACAAAACATAGATATTAAAGAATATGCTGCATCACGGCATATAAGCCTTTGCTGGTTTATCAGAAGCTTCAAAAAATATACCGGCCTCACTCCTATGCAATACATTTTATCCATGAGAATTACGAATGCAAAATTTCTTCTTGAAAATACTCAATATAATGTTTCTGAAATTTCTTCCATCGTGGGCTACGGAAATTCTCTTTATTTCAGCCGTATTTTTAAAAAGAACACCGGCTTTTCTCCAACCGAATATCGAAAAAAATTTATTCGTAAAAATTCCAAAAAAAGTCTTGACTTTATCGATTTACTGTGATAAAATTTTTAGAAAATGGTGAAAGGACACTTTTAGAATATGAAACTTGCAGAAAATCTTCTTCATGCAGTTAAATATTTCTTTTACTTTATCAGCCTTAGCTTTTATTTTAGCTATGGTTATTTTTACTTTGCCAAAAAACATAAGTATAATGGGCTGATATGTGCAACCACCATTTAGCACAATTTGAAACTTTATCAGAGAGCTCGTTATACAGCGGGCTCTTTTTTATTTATTTTTTAAAGAAAGGTCTTGATAATTATGGTAATCGTAACAAAAACAACAATCGCAGAAGAAAAGCTGAATATGATGATGGCGGATTTTAAGGCAAAGGGTCTTGATATTGACCTTATCCGAGGAAAAGACAGCATCGTTATGGGTCTTGTGGGCGACACCCACGCCCTCGATGCTGACCGGCTTCTTCTTGACCCTGATGTGGAACGCATTATGCGTGTCCAGGAACCATTCAAGAAGGCAAACCGAAAATTCCACCCAAACAATACAGTAATAGAAGTTGGCAATGCAAAAATCGGTGATGGCAAAAACTTTGTGGTTATGGCAGGTCCCTGCAGTGTTGAATCAAAAGAACAAATTCTCGCTGTTGCAAGAGGTGTAAAAGAAAACGGAGCATCCTTACTCCGTGGCGGTGCTTATAAGCCCCGCACCTCCCCTTATTCTTTTCAAGGTCTTGAACTTGAGGGCCTTGAGCTTTTGAAGGAGGCACGCCGTGAAACCAATCTCCCTATTGTAACCGAAATTATGTGTCCATCCTTGGTTGAAACCTTCAACGAAAACGTTGACATCATTCAGGTTGGAGCAAGAAATATGCAAAACTTTGACCTTCTCAAAGAGCTTGGTAAAATTCAAAAGCCCGTTCTTTTAAAACGCGGACTTTCAGCCACCATTGAAGAATGGCTGATGTCAGCCGAATACATTATGGCAGGCGGAAACCACAACGTTATTCTTTGTGAACGAGGAATAAGGACATTTGAAACCTATACTCGAAACACCCTTGACCTCAGTGCCATTCCTGCAGTAAAAAAGATGAGTCACCTGCCTGTCGTGGTAGACCCCTCTCACTCTGCCGGCATAAGCTGGATGGTTGAACCACTCTCTCTTGCAGCGTTGGCGGTAGGTGCTGACGGCATCATTGTGGAAGTTCACAATGATCCCAAAAATGCGCTTTGTGACGGCGCTCAATCCCTTGATCTTTCTCAATACGAAAGTCTTATGGCTAAGCTTCGTGCTATGAGCGTTCACTTTGGAAAAGAAATAATATAATTTATCCTTGAAAGGTAAAGGTATCTTGTTATGGAGGAAAACCACTTTAAAATCGCAATAATTGGGCTTGGCATTATCGGGGGCTCTATGGCTTATGCACTGCAGGGATTCAAAAATGCCAAAATCTCAGGTTGTGACACATGCCCTGAAACACGAAGAAAAGCACTTTCAAAAAATGCTGTGGACGAAGTATGGGAAACTCCTGCTCCTGCAATCGAAAATGCTGACCTCGTTATTCTTTGTGTTTATCCTGAGCTTATAACAAAAATCATTGCAGAAAACCGTGCTCATTTCAAAAAAGGTGCTGTCATAACCGATGTCTGCGGGGTAAAGGCAAAACTTTCCAAAGAAATAGCCAACATTTTGCCCGAGGGTTGTGATTACGTAGGAGGTCATCCCATGGCAGGAAAAGAAACCGACGGTTTTGACAGCGCCACGCCTGAGCTTTTTGGCATGTGCGGATTTATTGTGACCCCTATTCCCTCCTCTTCGCCCCGTTCAATAGCGCTGGTAAAAGAAATGGCAAAATACATCGGTGCAACAAGAATTACCGAGAGCACACCCCAGGAGCACGACAGTGTAATTGCCTATACAAGCGATTTGATGCACGTGTCCGCCTCTGCCCTTTGCCTCGATTATAACGAAAAAATGAACCGTGCATACACAGCCGGAGCATTTCGGGATTGCACCAGAATTGCAAACATAAACCCAGTGCTTTGGAGTCAGCTTTTCCTTGAAAACAAGGGCTTTTTGCTTGATGAACTTGATACCTTTTTATGTTCTCTTCAAAAATTCAAAACCGCAATAGAAAATGATGACAAGGAAGAACTTCTAAAACTCCTTTCTTGCGTGCGGGACAATAAGCTCACAATGCAAAACAAAGAACCCGAAAATGATTGAAATTTTTTTAATATTATGTTAAAATGAAATGTATTGTATATTCAGGAGGATTTTCACAGATATGCAAAATCTTTGTATAAACCTTCCCGGTCGGGAATATGAAATAAAAATCGAAAAAGGAATGCTTAAAAACAGCGGAAAATTCATCAAAGAACTGATAAGTCCCTGCAAAGTGGCAATCGTCACCGACAGCAATGTTGCGCCCCTTTACAGCGATACTCTTATATCTTCGCTTAGTGAAAACGGCTTTTCCTCTGTTCTTATTACCGTTGACCCCGGCGAAGGCTCAAAATCCCTTGGAACACTTTCTCGTCTCTATGACAAAATGCTTGAATTTGGAATAACAAGGGGCGATTTGATAATAGCCCTCGGCGGAGGAATTGTAGGTGACCTTGCAGGCTTTTGTGCCTCAACGCTTCTTCGGGGAATTCCTTTTGTCCAGATACCCACAACTCTCTTAGCCCAAATTGACAGCAGCGTTGGCGGAAAGGTAGCAATAAATCTCCCCCAAGGCAAAAATCTCGTGGGTGCGTTCTATCAGCCAAAGCTTGTACTTATTGACCCACTTTGTCTTGATACGTTGTCTGACGAAATCTTTTCAGACGGTATGGCAGAGGCGATTAAATACGGGGTTATTCTTGATGAGAAGCTCTTTGAAAAAATCGAAAATTTCTCCTCCCGCACCGAAATGGGAGAAATCATAGAGGACGTAATTTTTCGTTGCTGTGAGCTTAAAAAAATGGTTGTTGAAGAAGATGAACTCGACACCGGAAAACGTATGATTTTAAACTTTGGTCACACCTTCGGTCACGCCATTGAAAAGAAATTTAATTTTTCAACCTATTCCCACGGACAAGCTGTTGCCTCGGGTATGGTTATGGCAGCAGAATACGGTGAAAAGACGGGTATTACCCCCTTGGGAACATCTGTGCGTATAAAAAAACTGACTTACGGCTTTGGACTTCCCACCAAAATTGATATAGACAAAGAATCGCTTCTTAACGCAATAAACTTGGACAAAAAAGGCGAGGGTAATGTTGTAACCCTCATACTTCCTGAAAAAATAGGCAAGGCAGCTTTGGTTCCCACCGAGAAAGGCAAGGTATGGATATGGTAACAATCACTCCTTCTCCACTCTCCGGCACCGTGAAAATCCCGCCCTCGAAAAGTTTCGCACACAGAGCAATAATCTCGGCTTTTTTATCAAATTCGCCCTGCACTGTGTCAAACATAGAGCTTTCAAAGGATATAGAGGCAAGCCTTTCTTGTGTTAAAGCTTTGGGTGGAAATGCAAAATTTGATAAAAAGACTAAAACCGTTAATTTCAAAAAATCGAACAACCGCCCCACCCAATCGTCTATCCTTGACTGCGGAGAAAGCGGCTCTACCTTGCGGTTTTTTATCCCCATAGCTTTGGCACTTGGAAATAATGCAAGTTTCAAAGGCCACGGCAAACTTATGAGAAGGCCTCTTGAACCGTATTTTGAAATTTTTCAGAAAAAAGGTATTGAATATCGCAAGAAAGGAAATATTCTTTCCATTTCAGGAAAGCTGACTCCGGGCGAATTCTCTTTAAACGGCAGTGTAAGCTCACAATTTTTGACCGGCCTTTTGTTTGCTCTTCCCATTCTTGACGGGGACAGCATAATCAAAATAGATGGAAACCTTTCCTCAAAAGGTTATGTAGATATTACACTTGACGTTTTGAAAACCTTTGGAATTAAAATTGAAAACTTTGATTACAAAACATTTGAAATTAAAGGTAACCAGAAATATACCGCCACCAACTATACTGTTGAGGGAGATTTTTCTCAGGCGGCATTTTTCCTTGTTGCCGGTGCCCTTGGCTGTGACATTTCGTGTCAGGGTTTAAAGCAGGACAGTCTTCAGGGCGATAAAAAAATAACTGAAATTCTCGAAACAGTCGGTGCAAAAGTCACATGGCTTGACGATAACACCCTGAAAGCAAGTTCGTCTGCACTTATGCACGGTATCACCGTTGATGCAGACGAAATTCCTGACCTTGTTCCAATCATTTCAGTTCTGCTTTCTTTTTGTAAAGGAAAAAGTCGAATTGAAAATGCGGCAAGGCTCAGGCTCAAGGAAAGCGACCGCCTTGCCGCAATGGCGTCAGAGCTTTCCAAAATTGGCGCTGACATAACAGAGGGTGATGATTTTCTGGAAATATCAGGAAAGCAAACACTCAGAGGGTGCGACCTTTCTTCATGGAATGACCACCGCATTGCAATGGCTCTTTCTGTTGCCGCTTGCCGAAGTGAAGGCGACATTTCCATTGACGGTGCAAAAAAAGCAATAACAAAATCATATCCTGCGTTTTTTGATGATTATGCAAGACTTGGAGGTAATGTAAAATGAATACCTGGGGCAACAAACTAAAGATTAGTATATTCGGCGAATCCCACGGCGCTGCCATTGGCGTTGTGCTTGACGGAATTCCCGCAGGACTCACGCTTGATATGGCTTTTATTCGCCACGAAATGCTTCGAAGAGCTCCCGGTCAGAATAGTCTTTCAACTCCAAGGAAAGAAGCTGACGAGGTTGAAATTCTCTCTGGTGTTATGAGTGGTATAACCACAGGAACACCAATCTGCGGGATTATCAAAAATACCAATACAAAATCAAAGGACTATAACAAAAACCTCCTCCGCCCCGGTCACGCTGACTTCACCGGCTTTCAAAAATACGGCGACTCTCACGATTTCCGAGGTGGCGGACACTTTTCGGGAAGGCTTACGGCACCGATAGTTTTCGCAGGGGCTATTGCCAAACAGCTTTTGCGGGAAAAAGGAGTTTCCATCGGCTCTCATATAAAGCAAATTTATGATATAAGAGAATCATCCTTTATGGATTGTTCCATTTCAAAAGAATTGTTAAATGAAATTTCTCTGAAAGACTTTCCGGTTATTTCAAATGAGACAGGCGAAAAAATGAAAAATACAATCCTCAGTGCCTCAAGTGAAAAAGACTCCGTAGGCGGCATAATAGAATGTGCTGTCTTGGGTCTTGCTGCAGGCTGTGGCTCACCATTTTTTGCATCCCTTGAAAGCACCATTTCATCAATGATGTTTTCAATCCCAGCAGTCAAAGGGATAGAATTTGGAAAAGGCTTTGACTTTGCAAACCTCAAGGGCAGCGATGCCAACGACCCGTTCTGTACTGATGGAGAAAATATCTTCACCACTAGCAACAATAACGGCGGAATAAACGGCGGAATATCAAACGGAATGCCCGTCCTCTTTTCAGTGGCAATAAAGCCAACTCCCTCAATAGCTCAGATACAAAATACAGTTGACATAGAGAAAATGGAAAATGCCACTATCGAAATAACAGGCCGTCACGACCCATGCATCGTTCAGCGTGCAGCAGTGGTAGTAGAATGCGGCGCGGCACTTGCTGTTCTTGACAGCATACTTTGAAATTGAAAGTGAGAACCCAAAATGAACGAACTTGAAACCCTAAGATGCGAAATAGACGAAATTGACAGTCAGCTTCTTCCTCTTTTCCTGAAAAGGATGGAATATTCCAAAGAAGTGGCTGATTATAAAAGGAAAAATGCACTTCCCATACTGGACAAAACTCGGGAAAATGAAATTCTTTATAAAAAAACGGCTTCTGTCTCTTCCGACAAAGCATCTTTTGTCCGCGACTTTTTCTCGGAAATCATGGCAATAAGTCGAAAAGCTCAAAGGCAGCTTTTGTCAGGAAGCAATTTAAAAAATTCTCTTTTTGAGGGATTTGACCGATGCGGTCTTAAAGAGACTCCCATGGTGGTGTTTCAGGGAGTCAGCGGTGCCAACAGTGAAACTGCTCTTATGAAAATTTTTGGCAACGATACAAACCGCATAAATGTTATGACCTTTGCCGAAACCCTTGATGCTCTCCAGGAGGGCAAAGCTGACTATGCTGTTCTTCCCTTTGAAAATTCGTCCACCGGCTCAATTTCAGGGGTTTTTGACCTGTTGGAAAACCGTGAGCTTTATATTGTAAGTGAGGTGGATGTTCCCATAAGCCACTGCCTTGTTGCTCCAAAGGGTGCAACCCTTGATACCATCCGTCAGGTTTATTCCCACGAACAAGGGTATCTTCAGTGTAAGGAATTTTTTGAAAACTACCCCAAAATGAAGTTTTCTGCATACCACAACACCGCCCTTGCCGCAAAGTATGTAGCAGGTCTTAGTGATACCTCTGTTGCGGCAATAGCCGACAAGCGTACAGCCGAAATTTACGGACTTAAAATCTTAGCAGAAAACATCAGTACAAATCAAAACAATGTTACACGCTTTGTAGCCATTGCAAAACGCGGAATTTTAAACGAAAATTGCAACAAAATCAGTATTCTTTTGACACTTCCTAACGAAAGCGGTGCACTTTGTCAAATCCTTTCAGAATTCAAAAACAGCGGGCTTAATCTTGTAAAAATTGAATCCCGACCCCGATGTGACAAAAACTTTGAATATATGTTTTTCATAGATTTCGAGGGCAGTTTGCTTGATAGTGATGTCCAAAACGTCATATCGGCTATACAGGAAAACACAACTTCCCTGAAAATTTTAGGCAATTACCACGCCTTGGGTTCTCTATCTGAAAGGCTGTGATTTTTATGAAGAATATTATACTTATCGGTATGCCCGGCTCTGGCAAAACCTCCATAGGCAAAAAGCTCGCCACGGCTTTGGAAAAAGACTTTTTTGACTCGGACGCAGTTTTTGAAAAAACAAAAAATACAAAAATCTCGACTTTTTTTTCATCCTTTGGCGAAAATGCATTCAGAGATGAAGAAACGAAAATAGTGGCTGAGCTTTGCGATAAAAATGATGCCATCATTTCCACCGGCGGCGGAATTGTAGAACGCACAAATAACAAAAATATCCTCCGTCGAAGCGGCACTGTAATTTTTATAAACCGCCCAGTAGCGCTTATTGCAAGTGATATCGATTCATCAAACCGTCCGCTACTTAAAGACGGAAAGGAAAAGCTTTTTGAGCTTTACGAAAGGCGCATCGAAAAATATAAAGATTTTTGCGATATTGAAATTGAAAACACTGCCGATTTAGACTCGGTAGTCCAAAAAATAATAAACGAGGTGAAAATTCAAAATGGCTGAAAAAATGAAAATTATGGTGCTTAACGGTCCTAATCTCAATATGCTTAGTGTTCGTGAAGTAGGAATTTACGGAAGCGAAAGCTATGCCGACCTTGAAGCGCTTATCGAAAACTATGCAAGTAAAAAAGGGATTGAGGCTACAGTCCTCCAAAGCAACAGTGAGGGTGAAATCATTGACTTTATCCACCACACTTTGGGAAACTATGATGCCATCATCATAAATCCCGGTGCATATACCCATTACAGCTATGCAATCCGCGATGCCCTTGCGTCAGTAAATCTCCCCGCCATTGAAGTTCATATAAGCAATGTGTATAGGCGTGAGGAATTCCGTCACAAGTCGGTAACCGCCCCTGCCTGCATAGGTCAAATAGCAGGTCTTGGTCTTCGTGGCTATCTTCTTGCTGTGGATTATCTTCTTGAGGAGGCATCCGGCAGTGCAAAAGATTAAACTTGATATAATCGGCGACCCGGTCTCCCACAGCAAGTCTCCAATAATTCACAGCACAGTCCTCACGGAGCTTGGGCTCGATTTTGAATACCGAAAGGTCCGTGTAAAAAAAGGCGAGCTTAAAAATTACCTTGAAGAAGCAAAAAGCCTTGGCATAAATGGCTTCAGTCTGACTATGCCCCATAAAAAAGATATAATTGAATTTCTTGATTATATCGACGAAGACGCTCGGGTTTTTGATGCCGTTAATACTGTAAAAATCCAAGACGGAAAGCTCTTTGGCTACAATACCGATGGCCTTGGCTTTGCTTTGGCGTTGAAAACCAGAGGATTTGATTTTGACGGCAAAAACATTGTCATCCTTGGGGCAGGTGGCGCCGCCTCTACTGTGGCGCTAAAATCCGAAATGGAAGGTGCCAAAAAAATCACCATTTTGAATCGCACATTGCTGGGTGCACAAACTATTGCTCAGAAACTTTGCAAATGTGAAGCAAAGGGAGATATTTTCAGTACTGACGCTATATCAAGTGCGGCAGGTGACTGTGACCTTCTTATCAATGCAACGCCCCTCGGTATGACCGGCGTCGATTCTGATTTTGAGGATTTTTCATTTTTCTCCTGTTTAAAAGATGGTGCAAGGGTATTTGACCTGATTTATAACCCCGAAGAGACTAATTTTTTAAAGGAAGCAAAAAATCGCGGCTTTAAAACCCTGAACGGCTTTGATATGCTTATATATCAAGGGCTTTGGGCTGATAAAATCTTTCTTGAAAAAGACCTTGACTTCTCGCACCTAAAGGAAAAAATAAAAGAAAGATTGAAAAATTTTTAATTTTTTAAAAAAAAGCTTGCATTTAGCGATATGCTATGCTATAATGTAAAATGCTGATTTAAGCTACAACACTCTAAAGAAAGAGGTGAATATAGAGATGAAAGCAGGAATACATCCCGATTACAAAGAAACAACTATCAAGTGCGCTTGCGGAAATGTTATTGAAACAGGCTCAACAAAAGAAAATGTTTCTATCGAAATTTGTTCAGCTTGCCACCCTTTTTATACCGGTAAGCAGAAGTTGGTTGACACAGGCGGTCGTATCGACAAGTTCAGAAAACGTTTCGGTCTTGAAGAAGGAAAATAATATTTTCTCTTACCGAATAATTTTTTCAGGAAATGTCCTCGGATGTTTCAAATAAGTTTAAATTTAAAAATTCTACACCAAAAAACAGCTGAAATATTTCAGCTGTTTTCTTTTTTCAAAAATTTTTTAAAAATTTCTCTTTACAAATGGGAAACATTGTGCTATAATTCATTTGTTGCCAAAAGGGGCAATGTGAAATCTGGGGGTGTAGCTCAGTTGGGAGAGCACCTGCCTTGCAAGCAGGGGGTCAGGAGTTCGACTCTCCTCATCTCCACCAAAGAAGCGTACTGAATTGGTCAGTACGCTTTTTAAAATAGAATACCATAATTGTGCACATATGATGCTTTCTAATCAATATTAAACGGTAATTTTACATCTATATATTTTATTTTAGCCAATAGAAAATTTAATTATCTTGTTTTTTATCTTAATCTAATAAATCCAAATATTTCAAAATATATTTACATTTTATGTAAATTATGATATATTTAGTTTGAAAATAATATTAAATATTTGTTAGTTCCTATCGTTAAAAACAATCGCTTCACTTAGGTAATATCGACTTAAAAGATAGCAACTTTAATACCTTACAAATTAAAATGCGCTAAAAAAGCAAGTCGTTACCTCAGGATAATGACTTGTTTTTCATTTTAAGGAAGGGAGTGACTCCAATGATAATTTAAACTTTTGTTCAAACATTATCAACTTAATATTTCAAAAAGAAAGCGAGGAACTATTTTATGAAAAAGAAAACATTATCCATACTACTGGTACTAACATTAACATTAGGATTGTTATGTTCTCTAGTGACACACGCCAATTCAACACAATTAGTAACTAGCGCTGATGTTGTCTCTAAATCCGCTATTCTCGTTAGAAGTTATAAAGACTTGCCAGCCGAATTTATTTCTGTTTTAACAAATGCTGGTGCCACCATTGATAAAGACACAACAATTGAAATTTTAAGTGTTAATCAATCTGAAGATACTGCTATTTGTGTAACAAATGTAGATAATGATGTGATAGAAAAAGATGTATATATTGCATACAACGAAACCGAAGATGGCGGATTATCTATAGATAATTCCCTATCTAAATCACTTGTTCAGAGCTACGACTTGGAAAAACCCGGAAGTTATCCCCCTATAAGTTGGGATGGTAATTATATTGTTCACGCAACTGCAACAACTGCCGTGTACTATCCAAGTCTCACTAGTATTACCCCATACTATAAGCCGTATAAATGTGAATTTTATTATGTGAATTATACTGGGGTTACTGTTAGTTCTATATGTGTTGAATACCGAGCCGATGGTTTTCTATTCTCATATCCAGGGTTTGAACCTCTAGACCTACCCGAGTATGAACATATAGTACCTGTTTATAAGGCAAACCCTGTTGCCGGAACAACCTACAGCAACACAAATTATTTTGTTACCGACAAAGTTTTGAATACAAGTTCAGGTTCTCCCCTAGTTGGACAATACCTAACGTTTTATAATGTTGTAAATGGTGTAGAAGACATACATTCCGTGTCCATTTGAGGTGCAAATAATGAAAAGAATCATCACCGTACTACTAATTACACTATCTATACTTATAACTGGATGTGGCAATGAAAAAAGTGGTCTTGACTTCTCTTTTTCTGAGCACATAGGAACAAATCTTGCTGATATTTATGAGGCTCTTGATATTTCCAAAGATGACCTCACAGAAGATGCATCCCCCGGTATGTTTTGTTTTAGTGCCCCAATATCATATAATGGCACTGACCTTACCAAATATCTTCTTTTCACCGTAGCTGATGATACTTTATATGGTGGCGGATACTTTTATGTTGCAGACGACAAAAGTGATACTGCTTGGAATCTGCTCCAAAGCATAAAAATCGAGCTTAATGAAAAATATGGCGAGCCCACTACTTATCCGGGGCTTTCAAATCGCATTTCGACACTAGAAAGCTTCGATGATTGCAAAACTCCTGCTGAATATACCGAAAGCTGGAGCACGGCAGACGATAATAAAGGTGAAATCAAACTGACACTTATGGCACTTGAACAAAGACTTTCAATACAAGTCCAATATGCTGCATCCAATTTAAAGTAAATGAACAGCCCCCAAACTTTGTTTGGGGGCTTTGAATTTCACCGTTCTAATATCGTGAAAAATTTGTTTAGATTGTGCATTTCTGCGAACGAGGCTATACTTTGTGTATGAGAGCGAGCAAGAAATGTGCAAGATGAGTAAACTTTTCCGATATTATTTCTCTATTTCATTTCTTTTTATCTTATTGGTTGTGGTTTTGATGAATTCTTCTTTTCTTATGTTTATACGGCTTACCTGCTTGTAAATGGGGAGTTCTTTCATAACTCTTGACACATCATCGCGAATTTTTGTCTCACGGTCAGTATCCTCAGCCATTTCACTTTGTGGGTCAAGATAAATGTGCGCACAAAGTCCTGACTCCTCACCGCTTTCATCATGCCACGGGGTTACTGCTGCCTCTGCTACATAGGGAAGTGACAAAATGTAATTTTCGATTTCCTCGGGGAAGATGTTTTTGCCGTTTCTGAGAACAATCAAGTTCTTTGAACGTCCTGTGATTTTGAGTCTTCCCATATCGTCAATCATACCCAAATCCTCGGTATTGAACCAGCCGTCTTCCATAACACGGTCGGTTGCCTCCTGATTTTTGTAATAGCCAAGCATAACCGATGTACCCTTTACACATACTTCGCCAATGCCATTTTCGTCAGGGTCTTTGATTTTCACCTTTACAGAAGCGATGGGTACACCAGCTGTATAACAATCATCATAGCCCTCACGGGTGATTGCAACAAGGGGTGAACATTCTGTTATTCCATAACCGTTCACTACAGTGACACCAATAGCCTCAAAGAAATCTGCAATTTCAGGACGGATTGGGGCACCACCGCTTATTACCTTGCGAAGCTCACCGCCAAAAGGCTCAAGTATTATACCAAACATCTTGCGCCTTAAATCAATTCCGCATTTGCGAAGACCGTTTGAAACCGCAATCATTCCATCAATGAGGGGCTTTTTCTTTCCTACGGCTTTCATAATACGTTTGTAAAATGCTTCAAGATGTGCAGGTACCAAAAACGCTGTTTCAGGCCTAAATTCCTCAAAGTTTTTAAGAATATTTTTCATACTGTCATTGATAAACACAGTAACGCCGCAGGCAAGCTCAGCCACAATTCCTATTCCCTCATAAGTATGATGATAGGGAAGAAGCGAAATAGCTCTGTCATAAAGTCTTGTAAGTCTAAGCCCCGTATTTATACAGGTCATAAGATTACGTTCTGAAAGCATAACACCCTTTGCCATACCTGTTGTTCCTGAGGTATAAACCAAAAGACGCATAGCATCTGTGTCACCCTCGATTTTTTCATATTCATTGAAGCCCGAATCCATAAGCGCCTTGCCCTCTGCCATCAAATCGTCAAAGGAAAGGTATTTTCCTTCCTCAGCCTCGGCATCAAGACAAACAAACATTTTTATATTGGGAAGCTCTTCCCTTATTTCATCAAGAATTTTGATATACTTCTTTGTAAAGAAGAACACCTCAGAATCACTGTGATTAAGCACCGTTGCAATATCCTGTTTAGGAAGCTGTCTGTCAAGAGGCACATAAACACCATTTGAATTCATCATAGTACTGTGTACCACCAGCCATCTGTAACAGTTTTCACCTATGCAGGCAACGTGCTTATCAATAAACCCACGCTTTAAGAGTGAATTTCCAAGATAAAGTGCATCGTTATAAAATTCACGGTATGTAACCGTCTTTATTTCTCTTTTTTCGCGGAATTTAAATGCCGGTCTGTCACCGTGACGGTCAACGTGTCTTTTTACCGCCTGAGCAAGACTTGTAAATTCCTCAACCTCATACCCTTTAAACTCTTTTTTCATTTTCTTCTCCTCACTTCCGATTTTTCTGTGAAAAATACACTTAAATTTTCTAACGTTTTAACAAGAACGTGGCTTTCGTCGTCACCAACAACTTCTGCCACTTTTTCAATCATGGACGTATGAAATGTAGCGTGCACAGCGTTCACCTTTTCAGCCTTTTCGCTTGGAACAATCAAAACCACACGTCTGTCATTCTTGTCATTCTCGCGGTCAAGATATCCTTTTTTCACCAATGTATTCACCGATGTGGTAAGTGACCCCGGCGTGATAGAAAGATAATTTGCAATGTCTGACATACGGTTTTTGTCTGTTTTTTTGAGATTGCATACCGCTTCAATCACGTGAAGCTCCCGAAGTGACAGGTCTGAAATCCCCATCTCTTTGAAACTGCTCTCCTCCCAGGACAATATGTGATTGAAAATATGCACCAAAAAATAATTGAGCTTTTCCTTTTGATTTTTATCCAAAATTATCACCTCGCAAAAATACTTTGAACTTCAAACTATTTTAACATAAAATAAAATATCATACAGAGAAATAAATGTCAATAGTTTTTTTGAAAATTTATCCAAAATATTGACACCGGATTTCCTTTGAAATATACTTAAGTTATAAATTAAGACAGGAGAATTTTTATGAAAGCCCTCAAAAATTGCACGCTATGTCCAAGAAACTGCAAAGCCGACCGCACTGTAAGTACGGGATTTTGCGGTGCTACAGACAAAATCAAAATTGCAAGAGCAGCCCTCCACCATTGGGAAGAGCCGTGCATCAGCGGAAAAAGCGGAAGCGGAACAGTTTTCTTTTGTGGTTGCAATTTGAAATGTGTTTACTGTCAAAACTTTGAAATCAGCCAACAACATTTTGGAAAAGAAATCACAGTCAATCGTCTTGCAGAAATCTTTCTTGAACTCGAAGCTCTTGGTGCTCACAACATAAATCTCGTAACCCCCACCCCTTATGTCCCGCAAATTTGTGATGCCATAGATTCGGTGCGCGAGAAAATCAAAATCCCATTTGTCTACAACAGCAGCGGATATGAGAGCCTTGATACTATTCACCTTTTAAAGGATTACATTGACATTTATCTTGTAGATATCAAATACAAAAGTTCCATTCTTTCAAAAAAATACAGTCTCGCCGAAGACTACTTTGAAAAAGCCTCCGCCGCCCTCTCTGAAATACTTAATCAAACAGGAAAGCCTCGCTTTTCTGACAGCGGCATTATGCTTTCCGGAACCATCGTCCGCCATTTGGTTCTTCCCTTCTGCAGAGAAGATTCATTGGATATTTTATCCTATCTTGCCGACACCTTTGGTACGGATAAATTCTTACTCAGCATAATGAGACAATACACTCCAAACGGAAATTTATCCTCATATCCCGAAATAAACCGTTCCTTAACCACCTTTGAATATGAGTCAGTAACAGAATTTGCTCTCCAAAAAGGTTTTGAAAACGCCCTTGTTCAAGGGAAACAAAGTGCAAACAAAAAATACACCCCGCCCTTTGACTTAAGCGGAGTGTAAAGCTTACTTTTTTCCTAGTATAATTTTTCTTGCAAGGTCCAGCGGGATTATGAGAAGTGCCGGAAGCACACAAGTCACCCATTCATTGGGAGCAAGAGGTGCTGTTCTCAGCACTGCCCCGCCGAAATACGTCATAAAAATCTGAACAGCCATAATAAGGCACATAATCACAAGAAAAGGCTTGTTCAGTGAAATATTTTCAAACAAATCAATTCCGTCACATCTTACACTGAAAGCATTTATCGTTCCTGCAAACACAAAAAAATTAAAAAATCCGGTGTAAAAAATCATATCATTTTCTGACTGACGAAAAGCATAATGCATATCCTTTGACAAAAACATAAACATACTCATAAGGAATATGAACATACCGTTCACTGCTATCTGACTCCATGCCTTTTTGTCAAGAATTTTTTCTTCCCGCCTCTTTGGTCTGTCCAGCATATATTTTTTAAGAGCCCCCTCGCCGCCAAAAGCGATTGCACCAAGTGTATCCATAACAAGATTTACCCAAAGCATCTGGGTTATCCCCAAGGGCTTGTCGATACCGACAAGAGGTCCAAATGCCGAAACCAATACTGCCGCTATATTTATTGTCATCTGAAAGACAATAAATTTTTTTATGCTTTTGTATATTGTCCGCCCAAAAAGCACAGCAGCCCTGACAGATGAAAAATTGTCGTCAAGAATAACAATATCCCCTGCCTCCTTTGCCACATCAGCGCCACTTCCCATAGCGAAACCAACGTCTGCGCGACGGAGTGCCGCCAAATCATTTACTCCGTCACCTGTCATTCCCACAACGAGACCTTTTTCCTGAGCAAGTCTCACAAGGCGGCTTTTGTCAGTGGGAAGCGCTCTTGCCACAACCCTGAGCTGTGGGAGTATTTCGCACACCTCATCATCACTCATCCTTTGAAGGTCTTCTGAGGTGAGCACTACATTTTGAGCACTGTCAAGAATTTCCGCCTCCTTTGCAATAGCAATGGCGGTTTCTTTTTTATCACCTGTTATCATAACGGTCTGTATCCCCGCCCTTTTCACCTCTCTCACAGATGAAGTAACGTCAATTCTGAGATCATCTCTTATCCCAACAAGCCCCACAAGTGTCATCCTCTCAGGAACTTTATCCTCACAATAATTGTTTGACACCGCAAGTGCCAGAACTCTCATTGACCGCATAGCCATGCGGTCAATAATTTTTTGTAAATGGTTCGTAGATTTAAAGCTCTGTTTTTGCCCCGCCTGGTCAAAAAAGCTGTCGCAGTTCTTAAGTATCTTTTCAGGGGCACCCTTGATAAGCACGCCTTGAAAATCCCCGCAAACCTCAACTTTAGAAAATTTTGTTTCACTTGAAAACAGTGTTTCTCTCACCTTATCAAGTCTAACAGATGGTTTATCACCCTGATAAACAAATTCCACCAACGCCTTTTCTGTTGCATTTCCGCCTAAAACTTTACCCCTTGACATTTGTGCTGCAGAGTTCCCAAGCACCGATACATCAACCATCCGTCTATGAAATTCTGAAAGTTGTCTTTTGCTATCATATGTATTTCCTCTACCATCAACAAACTCCGTGACAGAGAGCTTTCCGCAGGTTATTGTTCCCGTTTTGTCAGTAAGCAGAATATTTATACTTCCTGCCGTTTCTATGCCTATAAGCTTTCTAACAAGAACGTTGCTTTTCATCATTTTTTTCATATTGAGTGAGCACACAATGGCAACCATCAAAGGTAATCCCTCAGGAACTGCCATAACCACAACGGTAATTCCCACAATAATGCTGTTTACTACATCCGAAAGCACCTGTGCCTTGTCCGAAAAATATTCCGTAATCATTAAGAAATTCCAGCCATTCTCCACAAAAACCTTTTTGATGATATAAACAGCCGTTACCAGCGCCGCACCCATATATCCAAAACCGCTTATCCACCTTGCAAGGTCCGAGAGCTTAACCTGAAGAGGGCTTTTCCTGTCCTTATCTTCACTTTCCTTGCTGAGCGCGCCGTAAACCGTTCCATCCCCTACCTGCGTTACTTCCATAACGCATTGACCGCTACAAACAATTCCTCCCCGATACAGGCTATTTTTATCCCAAAAATCCACCAGCCTTGTCCGATACTGAGGCTGCTTTTCAAATGGTGTTTTCATAATCTCCCGATTTTCACCATTTAAAGCTGACTGGTCAACCTTTATGCTGCCGCTTACAACAAAACCATCCGCAGGAACAATATCTCCCGCCTGAAGAAGCACAAAATCCCCTTTTACAATATCATCAATGATAATTTCCAAAAGCTCTCCATCCCTGTATAACTTACACATTATCCGTGATGCTTCAGCCTGAATTTTCCTGAAAGTCTCCTCATTTCTGTATTCAGAAAGGGCGCTCACACAGGTTGCAATAAGAATTGAAACAAATATACCCACACATTCAAACCAGTCCACCTTTCCTAAAAAGGTGAACACAATATTTATTCCAAGAGCAATAAGCAAAACAATTATTATTGGGTCATCAAATTTTTCCCAATACTTTTGCCAGAGTGTTGTCTTTTCCTTTTCTGAAAGGTGGTTGCTCCCACTCTCCATCCTCGACTTTTCAACCTGTTCCTTTGACAAACCCTTTATCTTTTCCATAAAAAACGCCTCCGTCTGCGGGTGTACATTTAAATGTTAATCCTAAAAAATCCTATGCGGACAAGACGGGTTTTATGATAAAATCCTTCTTTTTAAATATTTAAAAAATATCACAAATGCATTTTGTGTATGTTTATGCATTTTTTGTTTATAATAATTTACGAATACTTATTTACAAATTCCCGAAAGGAACGAATGCCGATGCTTGAATTTAACGGAAAAAGCGTCTATAACGCATTATCAATGGGGAAGCTGCACTTTTATAATAGTGGCGTCCCCACAATAAAACGGTTGAAAATTTCTGATACGAGAGCTGAAATATTAAGGTTTGAAGCCGCACGGAATACGGCAAAAGAAGAGCTTCAGGCTCTCTACAAAAAATCTCTTACCGAGGTAGGAGAAGCCAACGCCCAGATATTCCAGATTCATCTTATGATGCTGGATGATGAGGATTATTTCGGGGCAATACGGACTATGATACAAAACCAACAGGTAAATGCCGAATATGCCGTCAGCTATACCTCGGATATTTTTGCAAGGTCATTTTCAGAAATGGATGACGAATATATGCAGGCACGTGCCAGTGACGTAAACGACATATCAAACCGCCTGATTACAAAGCTTTCAGGCGAAGACAAAGACAAAAACATCCTTACAGAACCCTCAATAATTGTGGCAGATGATTTGACGCCCAGTGAAACAGTACAGCTTGACAAAGAAAAAATCTTAGGCTTCGTAACCTTTGAAGGCTCTCCCTCCTCTCACACTGCAATTCTTGCACGCACTATGAACATCCCTGCTATAATCGGCACAGGCAAAATTCCTTGTTCCCACCACGGCGAAAATGCAATTCTTGATGGTTACAGCGGTACTGTTTTCATAAATCCAAACGACGAAAAAATTGCCGATTTCAAACATCGAAAAGCCTTAGAAGAAGAACGTCTTGAGCTTCTCTCAAACCTCAAAGGAAAACCCAACATAACAAAATCCAACCGAAAAATAGATATTTTTGCCAACATCGGCGGTCCCTCTGACCTTGCCTCAGTAATTCAGAATGACGCAGGGGGCATAGGCCTTTTCAGGAGCGAATTTTTGTATCTTCAGCGAAACGACTTTCCCACCGAGGATGAACAATTCGCCATATACAAAGAGGTAGCTGAAAGAATGCTCGGAAAGCTTGTGATTGTCAGGACACTTGACATTGGTGCAGACAAACAGATAGCTTATTTCAATCTCCCAAAGGAAGAAAATCCAGCTCTCGGTTTTCGCGCCATCAGGATATGTCTCACTGATACAAATGTTTTCAAAACTCAGCTTCGGGCACTTCTCAGGGCTTCTGCATACGGAAATATTTCCATTATGCTTCCTATGATAATTTCCCTTGAAGAAACAAAGCGAGCAAAGCAAGTTTTCCAGGAAGCAAAGGACGAGCTCCGCTGTCAGAATATCCCATTCAACGAAAATATACAGTTTGGGATAATGATTGAAACTCCCGCAGCGGCTATTATCTCTGACCTCCTCGCGCCCGAAGTGGATTTTTTCAGCATAGGGACCAACGACCTCTCCCAATACACTCTTGCAATAGACCGCCAGAACAGCCACTTGGAACCCTTTTTTGACCCACATCACACCGCAATTTTGAGGCTTATCGAAATGGTAGTGAAAAATGCCCACAACTGCGGAAAATGGGTGGGCATCTGTGGAGAACTGGGTGCTGATATGGAGCTTACCGAAAAATTCATTGATATGGGAATTGATGAGTTGTCTGTATCACCCTCTTATATATTGAAGCTTCGAGAAAAAATAATAAATCTTCCCTGAAAGGAGTCCTTTTTATGTTTAGTTTGTTTAAAAAAGAAAAAACACTTACTTCTGTGGCAAACGGAAAAATCATTGATATAGTAAAAGTTCCCGACCAGGTGTTTTCTCAAAAATTTTTAGGAGACGGATTTGCAGTAATCCCCGTAAGTGGTGAATTTTTCAGTCCCGCAAGCGGCATAATAACCGATGTCACCGAAACTCTTCACGCATATTGCATAACTACGGATGACGGCCTTGAAATCTTGGTGCATATCGGCATAGACACCGTTGAATTAAAGGGTAAAGGTTTCAAGCCCCTTGTGAAAAAAGGTGACCATATTTCTCAAGGCGATGCCATCGCATCTGCAAATCTTGAACTTATAAAAGAAAAAGGCTATAACACAACAACCATTGTAGCCATCACAAACCACGAAAAAATGCGCAAATTCAAAATACTTGAAGTAGCGTCAGCAAAAGCAGGTTCACCCGCTTTGATATATAAAATCTAAATTTTCATTTGAAAAAACAACCAGAAAGGATGAAAAACTTATGAAATCTAAAGGCGAAAACGGACTATTCAGCGTCCTCCAAAGAGTCGGCCGTTCTTTTATGCTTCCCATTGCACTTCTACCCATCGCAGGACTTCTTCTGGGAGTAGGCTCATCTCTTACCAATACAACTACCATTGAGGCATACAACCTCACCGCGATTTTAGGCCCCGGCACATTTTTAAACTCTGTAATGCAGGTACTTGCCCAGACTGGTGATATTATCTTTGGAAACCTGCCACTTATCTTCGCTCTGGGCGTTGCCTTAGGTATGGCAGAAAAGGAACACGGAACTGCTGTTCTTTCGGCAGCCATAGCATTTTTTGTTATGCACCAGACAATCTCCACTCTCCTACGCCTCAACGGTCAGCTTGCCGAGGGTGCAATGCTTGAGGGTACCGTTGCCAATGTCGTGGGTATTCAATCTCTCCAGATGGGTGTTTTCGGCGGTATAATTGTAGGTCTTGGCGTTGCAGCTCTTCACAACCGTTTTTACAAAATCGAGCTGCCAACTGTTATCTCGTTTTTTGGTGGCGTCAGATTTATCCCCATTATATCTACCTTTGTTTATATTTTAGTCGGTCTCGCAATGTACTTTATCTGGCCATATATCCAAAGAGCAATATATTCACTGGGCAGTCTGGTTCTCAATTCAGGATATTTTGGCACACTTATTTACGGAACTATTGAAAGAGGTCTTATTCCCTTTGGCTTGCACCATGTATTCTATATTCCATTCTGGCAGACAGGGCTTGGCGGCAGTATGGTTATTGACGGAGCAACCGTTCAGGGTGCACAAAACATCTTTTTTGCACAGCTGGCGTCTCCCAACACAACGCAGTTCTCGGTTGAAGCTACACGCTTTATGAGTGGAAAGTTCCCATTTATGATATTCGGTCTTCCTGGTGCTGCTCTTGCAATGTACAATGTAGCAAAACCAACCAAAAAGAAGGTTGCCGGAGGTCTTTTGCTTTCCGCAGCACTTACATCCATTCTGACTGGTATAACCGAGCCTCTGGAATTCACATTTTTGTTTGTTGCCCCCATCCTTTATGTCATCCACAGTGTGCTTGCCGGTATATCGTTTATGCTGATGCACATCCTGAATGTAGGCGTAGGTATGACATTCTCAGGTGGTGTAATTGACCTCTTCCTTTTTGGAATTTTGCAGGGAAATGCAAAAACACATTGGATAAACATCATCTGGGTAGGTATTATTTATTTCATCGTTTACTACTTCCTTTTCCGTTATCTCATTCGAAAATTCAATTACGTCACCCCCGGCCGTGAGGATGATGAGTCAGAAACCAAGCTTTATACAAGAAAGGACGTAAATGCCGCAAAAGAAGATAAATCTCCTCTTATCCTTGAAGGGCTTGGCGGAAAGGATAACCTTGTGAATGTGGACTGCTGTGCCACAAGACTTAGGGTTACTGTAAAGGACAGTTCAAAGGTTCAGGACGACATTCTTCGCCAAAGCGGTGCTTCAGGCGTAATAAAAAGCGGTTCAGGTGTTCAGGTTATCTATGGCCCCCGTGTAACTGTAATCAAAAGTAATTTTGAAGACTATCTGGACTCACTGGATAAATAAAAAAAGGGGGCTCCCCCCTTTTTTTTCTATCTATTAAGCAAATATATTGCAAGGGTCAGATATCCTGCGAATGTCACCCACAAAAGATATGGAATATTTATCAGTGCTGCTGGAAAATCTACCTTGCGAAATTTCACGAGCATCAAAATAATCAAAACCCACAAAATAACGAGCCACAAAAATGCCGCAAGAAATGCCCGCTGATTGAAAAATATTAGGCTTCAGAAAAAGTTTACCGCCAGCTGCAGAAAATATACCGTCTTTGCCTCGCTTGATTCCTTTGGCATAATATCCCGTTTGAGATAAACCCTTGCCGCACCAATCCCCATAAGAATATACAGAATCGTCCATACTATCGGGAAAAGTATTGGCGGGGGTGCCAAAGGTGGCTTTATAATTTCATCATAAAGGGCTGTGTTTCCTCGAGTAAGAAATCCCGCAAGACCTCCTATCAATAGCGGAATAAGGATTGAAACCACATACGTTTTTAGTTGTTTCATAATATAATCGCCTCCACAACAAGAATATTCAAAAAAAAGTAAAAATAAAACAAATTTTTTTAAAAAAACTATTGACAAATGGATTAAAACGTATTATACTATAAAAGCTGTTTGGATATGCGAGCATGCTGGAATAGGCAGACAGGCACGTTTGAGGGGCGTGTGCCAACCGACGTGTGGGTTCAAGTCCCACTGCTCCCACCAAATACTTTTTTATTTATAGCGATCAATATTGCCGGATTGTGTAAAGGTAGCACAGCAGACTCTGACTCTGTTTGTCTGGGTTCGAATCCTAGTCCGGCAGCCAAAAAGAAACGACAATTTTCGACAGAAGATTGTCGTTTCTTTTTGTACTTTTCTCTTTTCATTCTGACCTCTTCACTTTTCACTAAAATTCTCGTTTCCAGAGAAGAGTAAAAGAAAAATCCCACAACCAAGGTTGTGGGATTTTGAATTGCGATAAACTGATTATCTTTTGCTGAACTGAGGTGCACGACGAGCAGCCTTCAAGCCATATTTCTTTCTTTCCTTCATTCTTGGGTCACGTGTGAGGTAACCAGCAGCCTTAAGGGTTGCACGGAAAGCTTCTTCATCAACTTCGAGGAGTGCACGTGCGATACCATGACGGATAGCACCTGCCTGACCTGTGAAGCCACCGCCTTTAACGTTTACCAAAACGTCAAACTTGCCAAGTGTTCCTGTGAGAACCAATGGCTGACGAAGAATTGTTTTGAGTGTTTCAAGACCAAAATAATCGTCAATGTCTCTTTTGTTTATAGTAATTGTGCCGTTGCCGGGTACGAGTCTAACTCTGGCAACAGATTCTTTTCTTCTACCTGTTCCGTAATACTGAACTGCGTTTGCCATAACTTTCTACCTCCCCTTATATTTCGCCAGTCCACTCAACCGGTGACTGTGCTGCATGATTGTGATTTGCATCTTTGTATACTTTGAGCATCTTAAGTGCCTGTCTGCCCAAAGTGTTGTGGGGAAGCATACCAGAAACAGCAAGCTCCATAGCTTTTTCAGGATTGTTAGCCATCATATCTTTGTAAGCCACTTCCTTGAGGTGACCGATATAGCCTGTATGTCTGTACCATTTCTTCTGTTCAAGCTTTTTACCTGTAAGAACAGCGTCTTTTGCGTTAATGATGATAACATATTCGCCACAGTTAACGTTGGGTGTAAACTCTGGACGATGTTTTCCTCTAAGAATTTCAGCAGCCTTTGCAGCAACACGACCAAGGGGTTTGCCGGCAGCATCAATAATGTACCACTTTTTTTCAAGCTCATTTGCTTTTGCCATATAAGTTGACATTTTAAATAACCTCCTAATTTTTCTTTCAGACTATGGACAAAGCCACACACAAATCATATATGTGAGTTTGTCCACAGTCCGCCGTAAACTCATTTTTATCTTTCTGCACCCAGAACGACAAGGCATTTTCACCTTTGCAACGTATCATTCCTCGCGCAGCATATCCAATTATAATACTAATTTTTTCTTTTGTCAACCCCTTTTTTCAAATAATTTAATTTAGCTATACACAAAGTCTGTTTTTCTTATGTTTTCTCACTTTTACTCTCGTTTACTCCGACTTCAAGTCAAAAAAAATTTTATTTTTGGTGTATTTTCCCTCATTTTTTTATTTGGATTGAACATTTTCGCTTTTTATGATATACTTTTGTAAACAGTTTCAGAAAGGAGATTTTACATATGAAAAGAAACCCAAAAAGAGCCCTTGAAAGATCTTTTGTTGCAACAATAAGTCAGTTTGCTTTTTGCTGTCACGATGCCATCGAAAAGGTGCAAACCACCGCAAATCTTCCTCTGTTCTGTTATGAACAACTGGCATCGGCAAACCTTTGCACTCTACACGCAAACCGTATTTGCAATATTTTTGAGCACATTCTCACCCAGGAAAATTCTTCACTGGCAGAAAGGTTGCAAAGCTTTAACCCCGAAAACATCCTTTCAGGCATAGCTAAAACACTTACCGATACCGTTGCAAACGGCATTTCGCTGAAAATCGACTGCGACACCGATTCAATATGCGATTTCCCAGTCACAGTAAACCAGGCAAAATTTGAGTTCGCATTTTTGAATCTCCTTTACTGCTCTATAAGAAGCGGTGAAGCAAGTTCCCGCAAAACCACCAGAATAAAGCTTTCAGTAAAAGAACTTAAAGACTACCTTCAGTTTCACATAAAAGACAATGGAAATTTGATAAACCCATTGATTGCCGAAAACTTACGTGCAGGAAACCCTCCTTTGTCAGGGTTCATCTCAACTCGTGACACACTTATATCATTTTCACTTGATGTAGCTGACAAAATTATTTACGATATGGATGGCAGGTTCTCGTACAAAGCTCTAAAAAGCGGCAATCGTTATGACATTATATTGCCCAAAGTTCCAAAAAACTTACCAAAAGCTGCAAACTCACCCGCTGTTTATATCCCTTCCATACGAGTTTACAAAGAAATCTTTGAAGATATTATTGAGAGTTCCCCTCTTATCCCAGGTGAATTTGTGGAGGATACCTTATGATTATCCCCCAATATGTGTCATATGCAATTTCAAAAATTGAAGATGCCGGATTCTCGGCATATGCAGTAGGCGGCTGCGTCAGAGACTCTCTTCTTGGGAGAATTCCTGCCGATTGGGATATAACAACCCCCGCCTTGCCTTGTGACCTGCAACGTATTTTTCACTCCGAAAAAATCATTTCCACCGGAATAAAGCATGGTACAATTGCAGTGATTATCCATAATGTCCCCATTGAAATTACAACATTCCGAATTGATGGCGACTACAAGGATAACAGGCATCCCGAAAACGTGACCTTTTCGCAAAACATCGAAGATGATTTGAGCCGCAGAGATTTTTCTGTGAATGCTATGGCTTATAGCAATCATTCGGGTATAATTGACCCATTTGGAGGGCAGAAAGACCTGAAATGCGGCATAATACGTGCTGTGGGTGACCCCAAATTACGTTTTAGTGAAGATGCTCTCCGGATTATGCGTGCCATACGTTTTGCCGCACAGCTTGATTTCGAGATTGAGCCAGATACATTTTGTGCTATGAAAATATGTTCAAATCTTATTGAAAATATTTCTGCCGAACGAATAACATCAGAATTTTTCAAAACTCTCATTGCAAATGCTCCGGGAAATATTCTTAATAAGTCTTTTGATATAACCAGCCCGTTGTTTTTCGGGGAAATCCCAAAAAACAGTTTTGTAGAATTTGCAAACATCCTTGACAATATTCCACAAAGCGTAGAATTGCGCCTTGCTTCATACCTCGTTCTTGCGTCCGTAAGACTTGACAAAGACTGTCTTGTACTTGCCAAAGAGTTTTTTGATAAAATGAAATTCCCCAACGATATCAAGAACGTTGTTTTATCTGTTTTATCTCACTGGAATCAGCCTATGCCCGATAACAAAATTTCTGTCAGAAAAACGATTTCCAAAACAGGCCTTGATACCTTTCAAAAGCTGTTGACACTTAAATCTGTTTTCACCCCCGAGCAAACAATCACCACACGAGCCATTTTTTGCGAAACCATTTCAAGCGGGGACTGTTTTTCACTGAAACAGCTTAATATTAATGGAGATGACCTGAAAAACGAGTTTGTACTATCTGGCGCCGAGATTGGCATGGCCCTTAGCAAATTACTTGATGCAGTAATCGAAGAACGCTGTGAGAACAAAAAAGACACACTCCTGAATTATCTCAGAAATGTGTCAAATAATACACTTTAACCTATATTATGCCGTCACGCCTTTGGTTTGACGGCATTTTTTTGCCTTCCTCTTCACCATTTTGTAAAATCTTTCAACAATATATGCCCAAACAAAACTTAAAGAAAGGGTTAAAACGAACATTACAGCCATCATCACACTGGGCGAAAAGTTGCCCAGTGCCGGTTTAAACACCTCTATAACAAACACATGCACCAGATATGCTCTAAAAGACAAGTTGGACAATAATCCCACAAATCTATTCTCGCTGGTATTCATCTTTTTAAATAATAAAAATATAGCAGCTGCTTCAACATAGTGATTTATAGTATATCCACCATTAAAGACAAACCCATTCCCTTGCATTGCCCCGCAAAAATTCACCAAAGCAAACACAGGTATGGCCAAAAGTCCAAGAGCAATAATAGTTTTTTCCCATTTGATTTCATACCTACCCAGTATATATCCCAAAACTGCATAACCTATGTAACCAACTACACCGTCTTCTGTAAGAAAAAAATATACTCTTCCACCAAACAATATATTTAAAAATGGTTTCAATGTAGTCTGGAATATAGTCAACACAAAAAACACCATAAACATTTTAACAGTAGATTTTTCCACAACCATTTTGATAAAAGGAACAAAAAGATATAAAATCACTATTGAATACACAAACCACAGATGATATGCACTTCCGCTGTTAACAAGTTGTGCAAAGAACGTTCCATCCAACAGCCCTTGACCGTTACTCAATCTAAAATAGCAATAATAAAAAACATAATAAATCAAGAATGGAACTACTACTTTAAACAGTCTCCTTTTATAAAAGTCACCGATATTTGATGTATCCACACCATCTATAAGCAAAAAACCGCTTATCATAAAAAACAGTGGTACTCCTGTTCGGGTAATCTCATTTATAAAAGCCGTTATTCCCCACAATGGTCTTCCAAAATTCGCTGAATGGTTTGAATAGTCACATATACAGTGGAGCAAAATCACCATAACAATAGCAAAAACACGCACTGTATCAACATATCCAATTCTACCTTTTGAGACGTTGGGTGTTGTTTTTATATTACTACTCATTTTATTACCTCTGTATTAAAAATTTATCACTTTGCTTCGGTACCTTACATTCATCACAAGGCCTATGGCAATGAGGTTTGTAAGAAGTGACGAACCCCCATAGCTGAAGAACGGCAACGGTATTCCCGTAACAGGCATAACACCTATGCACATACCCACATTTTCAATAACGTGAAAGGTAAACATCGCCGCAACGCCAAAACAGATATACATTCCCAAATTATTTCTTGCATTTATCCCAATAATAATACAACGTACAATAATAGCAACAAGCAAGGCAATAGTGAGAACACCCCCCATAAACCCAAGCTCTTCACACACCACCGAAAAAATAAAGTCCGTATGTCTTTCAGGCAGAAAGTTGCTGTTCTGACTCCCGCCCTTATAAAGACCACTGCCAAAAAGTCCGCCCGAGCCGATAGCAAGCTTGGATTGCGCCACCTGATACCCCGTCCCCGATGGGTCATTTTCAGGATGGAAGAGATTTATTATTCTCTCCTTTTGATATGGCTTAAGCACCAAGAACCATGCCAGCGGCAAAGCAAGTGCCACTGTGCCAAGTCCGCAGCCAATATATTTCCAGTTTATTTTTGCCACAAAAAGCATTGTAATCATTATACATCCAAAAACAACAGCCGTTCCAAAGTCGGGCTGAAGCAAAATAAGTCCAATAAATATCCCTGCATGAAGCATAAGAAAAAACACATTCTTGGGTCTGTCTATTAAATAATCAACCTCAGAAAGATGTTTGGCAAAGGTAATAATAAAAGCAAGCTTTACAAACTCTGCAGGCTGGATACCTATGAGAGAGCCAAACCGAAACCAGCTTCGTGCACCATTTTCATAAGTTCCAATCCCAGGAATAAGCACCAAAACCAAAAGCACAAAAGACCCAATATAAAGATAGCCCCAGATATTTGCCAGATATTCATAGTCAAGGACCATCAAAATCCCAATAGCAACAACGCCCAAGACAAGTGCCGCAAACTGCACCGCTACATATCGAGTAGCAGACGGCGCTGCACTTGATATCATAAGCATACCAAAAATGCTTGTAACCATTGCAAGTCCAAACAGCCAAAAATCAAAGTTTTTTCTGAAATCCTTGTGCTTATTAAGATTATCACTTTTCATCAGCACGCCTTGTTCACTCCTTAAAGCTGAGGGCAACGCCATCGCCAATGGGCAAAAGCGCTGTGCTGAAATTTTTGTTATTCTTCAGCATCTCAAGATAGTTTCTCAGTCTTCTCACTATGGTAATCTTCCGCCTTACCACAAGCTCATCATTGGCAGTCATTCCCTTGTAAAGAACGTTATCCGAAATAAGCATTCCGCCTTTTTTCAAAAGCCGTTCGCAATGTGGAAAGAACTCCATATATTGCCCCTTTGCAGCGTCCACAAAGATAACATCAAAAAGTTCTTCTCCCTTCATATCAGAGACAACCTCTCGGGCATCTCCCACCAGAAGTGTTATTTTGTCTGCGCACTTTGCCTTTCGGAAATTCTCGGTTGCAATTTTCGCCATATCTTCAGAGATTTCAACCGTGACAACCTCCGCACCCGACGCCCTTGTCATTCTTATGGCAGAATATCCAATCGCCGTGCCAAGCTCAAGTATCTTTTTTGCTCCTGCAATTTTGAGAAGAACCTCCACAAACCTGATGCTTTCAGGCTGTGAAATGGGAACCTCGTGTTTCTTTGCATACTCCTCCATCTCAAGAATTAACCCACTTGATGCTGGAATGGTGTCGCGAAGATACCTTATTATATATTCATAATTTATATTGTCTTCCTCAATCCATGCTTTCATTTCAAAAGCTTCCCCTTTTTAAATCAAAACTAATTCTGCAAATTCCTTACATTTTCAAGATGCTCATTGTGCGTCTTTGAAAAAACATTTTCACTGCCGTCATTCTTTGCTGCAAAATACAAATAATCTGTGTCCTCTGGATAAAGCACTGCCCTCACCGAACTAACCCCAGGCGATGCAATCGGTCCTATGGGCAGTCCAATATTGATGTAAGTATTATACGGCGACTTTATCCTTGTATCTGCATTGCTCAAAACATCTTTTCGCTCTTTTATTATATATTGAACGGTAGCGCAGGATCCAAGTGCCATATTTATATCAAGACGGTTGTGAAAAACCGATGCCACTTTCCCCCGTTCGCTGTCGTTTGCTGCCTCACGTTCCACTATTGATGCGAGAATAACAACCTCATCAAGAGAATATTTTGTGTCCGCCTCTTCATAAACCGGGACTACATAAGTCTCAAAAGCTCCTAGCATCTTATTTATTATGTCCCATTCTGTTTCCCAAAGACCTATTTCATAGGTAGCAGGGAACAAATATCCCTCAAGACGATTTTCTTTTCTGTCTATCTCTGAAATAAAGTC
>JAZNNB010000005.1:0-2360 GCA_045580025.1 Clostridia bacterium | reverse complement strand
TAAAACTCGCGGTACCACTCAAATTACGGAACAATTTCCGTCACTCGCAGGCTCAAACAAGCCTTTTGCACTAACGTAGCAAGGTACGGGAGATGTCTACTGACCATAAGGCTTTCGGACCTCCAACTCAGAAGTGATGGGTCATTGGAAAACTTCGTCATTGGCTCGCAGCAACCGCCAACTCTCTCCAGACTCCGTAAACCGACCGTCTTCGTCATAGTTTTTCTGTGATATTCAAATTACTATGTATTATATACCTTAAAACTTAATTTGTCAACATTTTTTTTAAAAAAAATTAGTCCATTTCATAACAAGCCACAACCTTTGCATAATAAATCGTATGCAAATCACCGTTTTTATACCACTTGTCAAGAACGATTGAGCCAGTAAGGTCAGATGTCATCTCGGTTTTTGCAATAATTTTGCACTCAAAAGCAAGACCCTTGCAGAAAACCACAGGTGTGTTTATTTCTTTTGCATCAATCAATGAAAGATTGCAGTCCAGAATTTTATCACAATCCCTGCCGGATTTTTGACCACAGTAGGAAAGAGCAGCTTTCATTGAATCGTCACAGGGAAAAGAGAGGGTAAACTCCATAGCTTCATCAATGAGTTTTTTTGTGAAACGACTTTCTCTCACCATAACCTCAGCGGTGGGAGTGCCCCACTGAAAACCAAATGTACCCCAGCCGATTGTCATAGTGTTTATCTTGTCACCATTTTTTGTAGTAAGAAAAGCTCCTCTAGGCAAAATTTCAGCAGCCTTTTTGATGTAATTGCTGTATTCGGTCATATTAAGGTCCAAATAATCCAACTCCTTAAACTGTTTTTGTATCTATTTTATTCAAAAAGCATTGTTCAGTTTCGTGTTTTTTTGTTCTTATCATAAGATTTTTAATTGCATCAGCGGGCTTTTTGCCGTGGAAAAGCACATCATAGGCCTCTGATACAATGGGCATTTCAATTCCTTGTTTGTCGGCAAGCTCTTTTGCCGCCTTACAGCTGCGAACACCCTCGACCACCATATTGACCTCTTTTTGTGCTTCCTCAACGGATTTTCCCTGACCAATTAAAATTCCTGCACGGCGATTTCGTGAATGCATACTTGTGCAGGTAACAATCAAATCACCAATTCCTGAAAGCCCTGAAAAAGTCTCAGATTTTGCCCCCATAGCAATCCCAAGGCGCGTCATTTCTACAAGACCACGGGTCATAAGTGCGGCTTTGGTGTTGTCACCGCAACCAAGGCCATCAAGAATTCCGCAACAAAGGGCTATGACGTTTTTCAGAGAGCCACCAAGTTCAACACCTAAAATATCGTCATTGGTGTAAATTCTGAAAACGTCATTCATAAAGGTATCTTGAATAAGTGTAGTTGTTTCGCTACTGTCTGCTGCAACCACGTTTGTGGTGGGAATACCTCGTGAGACCTCTTCTGCGTGACTTGGTCCTGACATAACTGCGATTTTGCAGTTTGGAAGTTCTTGCTTTAGTACCTGAGAAATGGTGAGATAGGTTTCTTCCTCAATTCCTTTTGAAATATTAAGAACAACCTGACCGTCGGGGACTACGTCTTTGATGCGCTTTGCTACGCCACGAACACCGTGAGAGGGGGTGGCGATAACAATTATATCCTGATTTTTGCAGGCGTTTATATCTGCCGTAAGGGTGATTTCTTCGGGAATGACAATTCCTGGGAGGCATATTTTGTTTTCGCGCGTGGATGAAAGCTCATGGCATTCATCTTCGGTAAAAGACCAAAGCACCACCTTGTGTCCATTGTTGTTTAAAAGAAGAGCAATAGCGGTACCCCAACTGCCGCTGCCTAAAACACATATATTTGACATATGGATTTCCTCCTAATTTTTTTTGTCCAATGAAAGCTTGTTTTCAGTGCCAGAAAGAAGCCGTTTTATATTGCCTTTGTGCATATATATTGCAAGTGCTGCAAGAATAAGTGCAAAAACAATAAAATCAGGCGTCTGACCATGGAATAAAATACTTAAAATTACAAACAGCACCGCACCGCTGATGCTTCCCAAAGAAACATAACGGGATGCTGCCATTATACCAACAGAAATAACAACAACAACGAGACCGAGAATAGAATCTGCAAACAGCATAGCGACGGTGGAAACGATAATTCCCTTTCCACCTCTGAATTTGAAGTATACAGGGAAATTATGGCCAAGAACAGCACCGATGCCTGCAATGAAAGTGGCCTGAGCTTCGTCCAGAAGAAAAAGCTTTGCTGCAACTATTGCGATTACTGTTTTAAGCACATCGCCCAAAACCACAAAAAGAGCACCTTTTTTGCCAACAAGTCGGATCGTAGCCATGTCGTTCTGTGAGCCAAGGAG
>JAZNNB010000004.1:0-62894 GCA_045580025.1 Clostridia bacterium | reverse complement strand
CTGTGCCTCTTAACTTGTTTGCTCTAAAATTATATGATAGAATGTTATCAAAGAGACCGATAAACTTGAATTTGACGTTCAATTTTCACTCTACCAATGGTTGAGTTCTCCCCCTTCAACCGTTAGTTCGTGTTATTTTTCTTAAAAGGTGCTAAAACTAAGGTGAAAGGAGGTAGCCTATGGACCAAATCAAAATAGGAAAGTTTATTGCCGAGTGCAGAAAAAAGAAAAATCTTACACAAGCACAGTTGGCAGAAAAATTGAATATAACCGACAGAGCCATATCAAAATGGGAGACAGGCAAAGCAATGCCCGATTCCGAGATTATGCTTGACCTTTGTAATATTCTTGGAATAAATGTAAATGAATTATTATGTGGGGAGAATATTGAAATGGAACAAAAGGATGAACAATTAAATGAACTAATTTTTCAGATGGCAAAAAATGAGGAAAGATATCATAAACGACTGTTTCATTCCTCTTGTGTGATTATCGCAACCAGCCTGGCAGCACTTATTTGTCTGATGACTTTAATATCACTCCTTATCCCTGAATGTGGATTTCAATACTTTTTGATAATAGCGTCTGTTATACTATTTATAATTCCTTGCATCATTGCTCTTAAATTTAAGGTAGAGACAGGGTATTATGAATGTAAGAACTGTCAACATATGTTTGTTCCTAACTATAAAGAGATTGCCTTGTTGATGCAAACGCCAACCAGAAGATTGTTGAAGTGTACTAAATGTGGAAAATGGACTTGGTGCAAAAAACTAACCAAGAAATAAATTCCAATTTGTTGAACTAAATAGCATATATGCTATAGGAGCAAGGTTGAAATATACCTTGCTCCTTTTTATTGGGTATTCACCAAAAATGAATAAAAAGGTGATTTATGCATACCAATACTTATCTAATACAGAGACTAATAATATATAAAAAAATAATGCTGTGACAAAATTTATCACAGCATTATTTAGGTTTATATTTTAATCACATTTTATACTTTCTTCACCAACGCAGGTTTCAATCTGATATCTGATGGGTATTTTTATACACACTTTTTGTGTGATAACTATATCAAGACCGTCCTTGCATTCATTTGTGCAACACTCAATCACAGGCTCATCACAGCATTCTATTGTTACATCACCCGTAGTGGTTTTCGGTTTCACCTCTACGGGAACACTAATGTTTGCATACTGATAATTGAGAGTCGTGCATCCATCGTTGCGACCATCACATCCGCCGAATTCCATTTCGTTGTATTCTTCCTGATTCATTCTGCCATCCTCCTTATTGCATTTTTATATCCCTTTTATTTTGGGATACTACATTTTATGCAAAAAATGAGGGAATGTTCGGCAAGAACAATTTATAAAGCAAAGTAACCGTATCTACGTCTATTATTTAATTTATTCAACGGACGGCTATTTAAATATAGCCAGCCCTTGATTGAATAATGTGTCTTGTCTTAAGTACAACACTGTCTTTTGACAATAATCGACATAATCTTATTTATGATTTTGTAAAGTCCGAATAAATCAAATAAACAATCCCCACGCAAAAGACAATACCAACGACACGATAACCGGAATAATGCAAGATGTAACACAAACATCCATATATGATTCTTTATGCTTACAATTTGATACAGCCAACAAAGTTAGAACTGCACCGTTATGTGGCAACGTATCTAATCCACCGGATGCTAAAGATGCAATTCTATGTAATAATTCAGGATTCATTCCGATGCTCATAGCCTTTTCTAAATATTGCGGAGCCAACGCTTCAAGTGCGATAGACATTCCTCCGGATGCAGAACCAGTTGCACCTGCAAGAACATTGACAGCAACCGCCTCAGAGAAAAGTATACTTCCCGGCATATTTAACATAGCCTTTTTGAGAAGCGTAAAGCCTGGAACTATTTTAACAACAGAGCCAAATCCCACAGCACACGCGGTATTCATAATTGCCACTAATGAACCATTAGCACCTTCATTAACTGCCGGCAAAAGAAGTTTGAACTGCTTTATGTTCATAAGACAAGTTACTAATATACCGCCTAAAAGCGCAACAACAATGGATTGACTTGTAGTCCACTGGGCTATTCCCGCCTTTTCCAAAACAGTAGGTAAAACATTCAGCATAAGTACAACAACAATCAAGGGCAACAATCCGCTGAGCCAATGCCATGATGGTTGTTCAGAGCTGTTAGCAACCGAATCTTTAAACTTTTCATCTTCAACAAAACCAAGACCTTTTTTGCGCGCATTACGGCAACGCCATTCCAAATATAAATATCCCGGCACAGCAATCAAAACCGCCGCTATAATTCCCATTAAAGGTGCTGCTGTTGCTGTTGTACCATAATATGTAGTAGGTATGATATTCTGAATTTGCGGAGTGCCCGGAATAGATGTCATAGTGATTCCAAATGCACCAAAAGCAATGGCTCCGGGAAGAAGTGTTCTCGGCAAATTAGCTTCACGGTATATTGCATAACCCATTGGATAAATGACAAACACAACCACAAACAAAGATATTCCTCCATATGTCATTAAAAGACAGGGAAGAACAACTGCCGCAACAGCAAATTTAGAACCTATAACTGAAACTAATTTATTTGCAAGAGACCGTGCTGAACCTGTCATATCCATCACTTTTCCGTAAACTGCACCCAAGAAAAATGCAGGGAACCAAGATACGATATAATCCGCCACACCTTTTATATAGTCACCAAGGTAAGCATCCAAAACACTAAGCCCTCCCATGACAGCTACCACAACCGCACATAAAGGTGCAACCCAGATAATAGAGTGTCCCTTATAGGCTAAAAAAATCAACAAACATAACCCTATTACAATACCGCACAATGAAACAACTGATAACATACTGAATTCTCTCCTTTTATTTTAATTTTATTAAATTCATTATAACATCAATGTTGCGTCGTTTACAACAATAATATACAAAATTTTTCTTTTTTTTACAAAATTTCAAACTCTCTATAAAATCCCTAAACGATTTCATATCATCAACCCATATACTCCACCGAAAGAAGCGAAAGGCCTTTGCCCGGCAGAGTCACACCCGCGAGGTTTCTGTCTTTCTTTTCAAAAACCTCAAAAACGCTATCTGGCTCACGTTTTGAAAGTCCCGCTTCAAGAACTGTCCCTGCCATAATCCTCACCATATTGTAAAGGAAACCATTGGCGGTCACAATAAATTTTATCTCGTTTCCATATCTTTCGACTTTTGACCTGTATATAGTTCTCACAGTGGATTTTTTTGTTTTCTTTACTGACGAAAACCCAAGGAAGTCATGCTCGCCCAAAAAATTCTCAGCGGTTTTCTGCATTTTCGACATATCAAGTTCATCCTCCACAGTATACAAAAATCTGTGTTCAAAAGCATTGTGAATAGGGCTGTTCCAAATCCTGTAAACATATGTCTTTCGCTTTGCTGAAAGCCGAGCGTGAAAACGTTCATCCACTTCACATAGATCCAAGGTGCTTATATCTTCGGGCAAATACTTATTTATATATTCAAGGATTTCACCATCCTCAAAATTGCTACTAATCTTAAAGTTCACAACCTGACCTTTTGCGTGAACACCCTTGTCCGTTCTTCCCGAGCCGTGCACCTCAATTTTCTGTCCTGTCATTTTTTCTAATATGTTTTCAAATTTTTCCTGAATGGTATTTTTTGTGTTGCCCTGTTTTTGCCAGCCATTGTATTTTGTTCCGTCATAGGCAACCGTTATTTTGTAATTCTTCATTTAGTCTCTCCGATTTTATTTTCCAAGGTATTTTCGTATAATATTCCCTGCAATGGGTGCAGCTGCATCCCCGCCGCTTTTGCCTGCATTTTCAATGACCACCGCAACAGCTATCTGCGGCTCATCAGCAGGAGCAAAGCCAACAAACCATGCGTGGTCTTTTTCGGTTTCGTTTTCGGCAGTTCCCGTCTTTCCTGCAACGTCAATTCCCCAAATCGCCGCACGACTACCCGTGCCCAATTTCACAGTATTCACCATAAGCTCTTTGATATAATCCGCACATCCTTTATCTATTGGCTGTGCAAAGGTTTTTGGACGTGCCTTGCTAATGATGGTTTCATTTTTAGTTACACTCTCAACCACGTACGGTGTCATCATAACTCCATCATTTGCAATTCCACCGCAAATCATAGCCATATGAAGAGGAGAAACAAGAAGCTGTCCCTGACCTATTGAAACAAGAGCAGCGTCTTCGTCTGTCATTTTTTTGTATTCAATACGGCTACCTGATGCATCAATGTCAAAATCAATGTTCTTGCCCACACCAAATCTTTCGGCAATTTCAATAACCTTTTCGTTCCCCAATTCAAAGCCCACCGTACAAAAAATCTGATTGCTGGACACCTCAAAGCCACGCTCAAAAGAAATTTTGCCGTACTTTTTGTTTCCAAAGTTTTCCACCTTCAAATCTCCCTTTTCAAAGGCTCCTGTATCCTCAAAGGCACGTCCCTGAAAACCGTTTTCAAAAGCTGCGGCTGTCGTCACTATTTTGTAGGTCGAGCCAGGTGGATAAAGCCCAGAAAATGCCCTTGCAACAAGAGGCGCCGATTCATCCTCGACAATAGCGTTCCAGTTCTTTTCAAGTTTGTCCGCCGATGGCTCAAAGTCGGGAAGGCTCACCATGGCAAGCACCTTTCCGCTTTGAGGTTCAAGCGCCACTATTGCGCCCTTTTTCCCCCTCAGCTGTTCATAAGCATATTTTTGCAACGAGTTTTTTATGGTAAGGTTGAGGTCAAAGCCTTTTTTCTTATCTCCTTGAAAAATATCAATATCGCCCTTTCCCAAAAGCTCGCTGTCAAAGGCTCTTTCAAGCAGACTTTTCCCGTAAACCTGAGAGCAATACCCGATAACGTGGCTGTACAGTCTTCCATAGGGATATTCGCGTTTTATCTTTTCGCCATTATCCACAGTTTCAGCAAGAACCACGCCGTCACTGTCATAAATCGTACCACGGGTAACATACAGTTCATCATCCCACTGTCTGCGGTTATACGGATTCGTCGCCACGGATTTCGACTCAAACATATTAAAATATAAGAGATACGTAAGAAGAGCAAGGAAAAGTGCCGAAACCACAACAAGTACACGGATAATCTTTCTGTTACTGTTCAAGTGCCTCAGCCCCCTTTCTGTCCTCAATGGCAGAAATCGCCTGAATTATTCCAAGGGACGCAAAACTGACAACAATGGATGTTCCGCCATAGCTTACAAAAGGTAATGTTATGCCCGTAAGAGGAATAAACTTCGTTACACCGCCGATGATTATAAAAGTTTGGAGAGCAAACATAAGTGTAAGTCCTGCCCCAACCGCTTTGTTATATGGATTTTCCGCATTTAGCGCAACCTTGAAGCATCTGTAAAAGAGCAAAAAGAACAAAATAATAACTGCCGCACCACCAAAGACTCCCATTTCCTCACAAATTGCGGAGAAAATAAAATCGGTATGCACCTCGGGTATATAGTAGGGCGAGCCGTTGCCCAGTCCTCTTCCAAAATACCCACCTGACGCAATAGCAAAAAGCGATTGGGCAATCTGAAAGCCTTTGTTTGAAACGTCAGCCCAGGGGTCAAGCCATACCCCGACACGCACCTGAATATGATACAAGAACTTGTAACCAATAAGTGCCACAATCGTTGCCGCACCCGCATTTGCCCAAAGAAACCACTTTTTCTCTTCATAAATATATATCATAAAAATAAATATAGAGAATATGACCAGAATAGTTCCCCAGTCCCTCTGAAGCACAAGAAACAAAATGTAAACGTATGTCACAATTCCCGTCATATACATAGGGGAAATCTTTAGAAAATGTTTTTCCCAAGACTTTGAATAGTGGCAGGAAAGAAACATAACATAAAGAATCTTTGTTATTTCAGAGGGCTGGAAAGCGATAGAGCCAACGTCAATCCAGTTTCTCGAGCCGTTCACTGTCTTTCCGAAAACAAGAGTTATCACAAAAAGTGTTACGCCTAAAGACGCATACAAAAACCACATCTTATACCAGAAACGAATGTTATAATAAATAGTGTAAGTAGCAAAAAACACAATTCCGCCGATACCAATCCACACAATTTGTCTTGCCCCTGTCACAATATTGAGCCTACACAACATAAGAACGCCTATGGTCATAAGCATAGACGCAATAAGCACCAAAAACTTATCTCCCATACGGCAAATTACCAATATTGAGTATATAAGCAAAAAAAGGCACATCATACCAAGCCCCACGTAAAGCACGTTGAGCTGATAATCATTTGCCATAAAAACCAGCAAAAACCCGAGCACATTCATAAGAACAAGAAGATACGCGGGCAGTCTGTAATTTGCCCTTTTCATCATTCTTCCTCCCTGAAGATAAACTCAAGTCCACCAAAGACTATGCTGTCACCACTTTGCAAAACCTTTACCTTTTTGATTCTTGTGCCGTTTAAGTATGTACCGTTTTTGCTGCTTATATCACCCAAGTACCAGCATCCCTCGTCATACCACACCTGAAAATGTTCAACCGACACAAATTTGTGGTTTATGCATATGTCACAGTCTTTGCTGCGACCGATTATTACACCTTTTCCGTTTATGCGATAGGCAGCTTTTATCTTCACATCGCCCATTTTTTTGTTCTTAACAGTCTTTAAAATTGCATAATGGTCCGTGTTTTTATCTTTAAGTCCAGAGGAATTTGACTGCTCATCTTTTTCTTTCTTTCCCATTTTCTTTATGTCCATATAAATAAGAGCTATTACACTGAAAATAAAAAGATAAATTATAGTCGTAAACACATAGCTGAGTAGGGACGAAATTATGGAATAAGCTGACATATCCTCACCACCTGTCTTTCGTATTTTGTATAAAAATTAAGTCAAAGGCAACCGCAGTCACAGCAGTTGCCTTTTGTGTGTTATTCTGCAGGCGCTCCAAAATAATCTTCAAGATTTATTGTGATACCTGTATCATTATATTTGCCTTTTTTAATTTTTACCTTCGATGTACTCATAATATATTCCATATAATCCTGCATGCTTACTGCTCTTTCAATTCTTTTGATTATGTGGTAGCCATATGAAGTCTCAACCAGTTCACTTGTTTCACCTACCTTGAGAGCAAAGGACGCATCTTCAAAGGCTTTGACCATAGAACCATCAGCCGCAAAGGTATAACCCTCGTCTGTGGCACCAGGGTCCTGATTGTATTCTTTAATAAGCTTGTCAAAATCCTCGCCATTCTTCACTTTTGCAAGAACTTTTTCAGCGAGTTTCTTTGTTGTCTCCCGCATCTCGTCAGTAATGTCACCTGTCATCTCGTTGTCAAAAGCAATAAGAATATGCTTTACTGTTACTTTTTCTTCGGCTTCATTTTTGATAATGTCATCAGTGGACACATATTTTGAAATGTCAGTTTGAACATCATTTGCTGTTTTTTCTGCGAGCGCATCAATCTTCTGAACTTCAAACATTGTCTCTTCGCTGTCAAAACCATTCTGTTTGAGAGCAAGCTCAAAGTTTTCACCAAGTTGAGTTTTCAACTCTTCAATTCCATCCCTGATTTTTTGTTCTTCTTCCTCAGTAAGCACAATGCCGTGTTTTTCGCCGTCTGCCACCAATGAATAAATGGGAATAAGACTGTTAAGTCCAAGACCCTTTGCATATTCAAGATAAGAAAGTCCTGTGGTATATTCAGGCATATCCCACGTAAAATCTTCGATTGATGTAAGCATCCCCGTCTGAATGAGACTTGAAACACTGTTGAGCCCAAGCATATTTGTTATATACGAAAAGATATCCTCATCAACTGCTTTGCCATTGATGGTCATTACTGCATCTTTTTCTTTACCAATCATTGTTTTGAAAATGGTGGTCACAGGCGACTGAAACTTTACATTGTCATTCTTGCCTGTAAGATAGTGTTCGCTCACCTGCATGGGTGTATCCACTGCGGTTTTGCTTCCAATGCCCTCGCTGTAACAATAAAATGCCGCACACAAAGCCACAATAACAGCCACAATTCCTGAAATAATAAAAATTTTTGCAGTTCTTTTTTTCTTTGCCTCACGAATTGCCGCAAGTTCTTCCTCGGTAAGTTCCACCTCTATCGGAGCATCCTCTGCCCGCCATTCTTTGCGGATAATATCCTCATCGGATGAAATTTCTTCATCATCCAAAGGTATCTCTTCAACGGTTTCTTCTGCAGTAGCCCCGGTTTCTTCAACCGATTCAGCAGAAATTTCTTCAGGCATTACCACGTTTTCAGATTCTGTTTCTTCCGGATTTAAATTTTCGTTTTCTTTTATATTTTCATTTTCCATATGTTTTTCCTCTTTTCTTTTTCTTGATTTGATTATACATCAAAAAAAACAAATCGTCTACACTTTTTCAATAAATTCTTTCATTAGTTCAAGATATTTTTCGCCTTTTACGTTTTCCTCAAAATTCCATATAAGCTTTGGTTTTTTCCCAGACTTTATTGCCGCCTTTCCTTTTTTCATATATTCGCTTTCAACAAAGTTTGAAAAATCAGGAGCATCGTTTCCATCAAAGAGCATAATCAGGCTGTTTTTCTGACCCTTAAGCTCAGTAAACTTCTTCCTTGACGCAATCTTTTGTATAAGCGAAACCATCATAAGATTTCGTACCACCTCAGGCACGTCTCCGTATCTGTCAAGCAGTTCGTCAAATACGTCCTCCAAATCCTCTCTGGTCTCAATAGCCGCAATCTTTTTGTATGTTGCAATACGCTGATTATGTGCCCTGATATAGTTTTCGGGAATAAAGGCACTTACAGGGAAATCAACCAAAGTTTCAACTGTTTCTAGAATTTCCTCGCCCTTGATTTCCCGTACCGCATCCCCCAAAAGCTTACAATACATATCATATCCCACGCTGTCCATATGTCCGCTTTGCTGAATGCCTATTACGTTTCCTGCGCCACGAATTTCCAGGTCACGCATAGCAATTTTAAATCCCGAGCCAAACTCCGTAAATTCACGGATGGCCTTGAGTCTTTTTTGCGCATCTTCATTGAGCACCTTATCTTGGTGATAAGTGAGATAAGCATAAGCCAGGCGATTTGAACGTCCCACCCTGCCCCTGAGCTGATAAAGCTGAGCAAGCCCCAGACGGTCTGCATCCTCAATTATTATGGTGTTTACATTTGCTATATCAAGACCTGTTTCGATTATGGTAGTGCAAACGAGCACATCAATTTCACCATTTGACATATCAAGCATAACCTTTTCAAGTTGGCTTTCCGCCATTTTCCCGTGGGCAGTGGCAATATTTGCATCAGGAATCATATCTGAAATCATTTTCGCCGTCTTTTCAATTCCCTGAACACGATTGTGAAGATAATAGACCTGACCACCTCTTGAAAGTTCTTTGGCTATTGCCTCACGAATTACATCAGCATCAAATTCCATAACGTATGTGGCAACAGGGTATCTGTCCTCGGGTGGTTCGGAAAGCAGGCTCATATCACGAATGCCCGACATTGACATATGAAGGGTTCTGGGAATGGGTGTTGCAGAAAGAGAAAGAACATCTATTTCCTTTTTCATTTCTTTTATCTTCTCTTTGTGAGCAACCCCAAACCGCTGTTCTTCATCAATAATCAAAAGCCCCAGTTTTTTAAAGCTCACCGAATCCTGAAGAAGCTTGTGGGTTCCTATGACTATGTCAATTTCTCCGTCTTTAAGTCCTTTAACCGTCTTTTTCTGCTGCACAGGTGTTGAAAAACGGGACAGGATTGCTACATTGACAGGATAGTCTTTCATTCTCTGCTTGAAATTGGCAAAATGCTGATTTGCAAGAATTGTCGTGGGCACAAGATATGCAACCTGATACCCATCCATAACAGCTTTAAATGCCGCACGCATAGCCACCTCGGTCTTTCCATATCCCACGTCACCGCAAAGAAGACGTTCCATAGGTCTTGGTCTTTCCATATCTCGCTTCACTTCTTCAATGCACCTGAGCTGGTCATCAGTCTCCTCATAGGGGAAAGACGCTTCAAAATCCTTTTGCCACGGAGCATCCTTTGAAAACTCAATTCCCCTCAACGTTTCCCTTTGGGCATAGAGTTCAACAAGTTCTTTTGCCATATCCTGACAAGATTCCTTCACCCTTTGCTTTGCCCTATTCCACTCCTGACCGCCAAGGCTGTTGAGTTTCACTTGCCCCTCGCCTCTTGCGGTATGCTTGTATATAAGATTGAGTTGGTCTGACGGCACATAAAGGCTGTCACCACCCTTATACACAATCTTTAAATAGTCTTTCTGCACACCCTCAACCGTAAGACGCTCTATTCCCGTATACTGTCCTATTCCGTGGTTTTGATGCACCACAAAATCACCCACACTTATATCGGTGAAATTTTCTATTCTGTTTTCACGGCTTATTGCCTTTTTCTTGCGTTTTTTCTTTCTGTCGCCAAAAATCTCTTTATCGTTTATTACAACTGTACGTATAAGGGGATATTCAAACCCCGAAGAAAGCGCGCCTTGTGTAATCAATATTTTTCCGTCGCCAGGTAAATCATCAAATTCTTCGCTCAAAGTCGCAATAATGCCCTCATCTTCAAGTTGTCTGTAAAGATTTTCCGCGCGATGCCTTGACCCCACCAAAATAATCGTCTTGTATTTGTTTTTTTGATAAAAGTTCAAGGCTTCATAGAAAAACTCCATTTTGCCATCATATCCCATAAGACTTTTCGCAGTAAAGCCCACCAATTTTTTCGGCTTTATATCAGGATTTTGATGAGACAGCATATTCATACACACAAGTCCCATATCCGACAGTTTTTTAAGCACAGCGCCATAGTCACCTGTGTATTTCATTGAGTTTTTGGGAATAATCCTTCTCTCAAGCATATCCCCAAGGGTTTCAGTAAGTCTTGTATCCTCTGCTTTTACTGATGCTGACACACTTGATGCATCATCAATAAACGCAATGTAACCATCCGAGAAATAATCTATCAGGCACGGCATATTTTCTGGATAAAACATAGGAATATATCTGTCCCTTGAGGGAAAGGTAATCCCCTCTTCAATTCTTTCAGCGTCACGCTTTAGCCTTGCTATAAGTTTAAGCGTTTCATCCGTCTGGTCTTTCTTCTTGCAAACAGCAGTTGCCTCTGCTTTGAGCCTTTTGGCACACGCACATCTTCTGTCCTTATCCATAGCAAACTCATCAGCTGGGGTTATTTTCACCATTTCCGGCAAATCTGTTCCACACAAGGTCCGCTGTGTTTCCACCTGAAAAGCCCTGATCGAATCCACCAAAGTATCAAAAAACTCCACGCGGAAAGCCACATCACTCCAGAAAGGAAAGAAGTCAAAAATTCCACCTCGGATGCTGAACTGTCCTGCGCCCTCAACCAAATCGCATCTGGTATAACCGAAATCTGTCATTATTTTTTGAAGTTCGTCAAGTTCAATTTCATCTCCTACTTTAAGTGAGATTGACCGTTCTTCATAAAATTCTTTTGAAACGGTAATTCCCCTAAGAGCCGATACTGTTGTTACAACCGAATATTTCCCGGGAAAGTCGATAAGCTTTTCAATAACATCAAGGCGTTTCTTTTTTATATCATTTGCCGCCGCCTCGATGTCATAAAACATAAGCTCACGTTCAGGAAAAAACAAAACATTTTCACCAAAAAACAACTTCATATCTTCAAAAATTTGTTTTGCCCTCAACTGATTTGGAGCAACCACCAATGAACTTTTTTCCAGTTTCTTTGACACACAAAAAACAAGGTGTGCCCTGACAGAATCGGAAACACCCGTAACACTTACAGGGGACTCATTTTTCCTGAGTCCCCCTATAATTTCTTCAAAGTCAGCCAAGCTGTCCAAAATCTTGAAAAATCCGTTCATAACTCAGCCTTTCATATTGTAATTATTAGCCGTTATATTTTGACATCGCACTCTCTGTGCCATTCTTTATTATTTCACCAACAGCCTCAGCAGCTTTCACCGCTGTGGGAACCAGTTCTTTAATTTCCTTTGCCGAAAATTTTCCAAGAACATAATCTGCCAAATCATAATCAGGATTTTCCGGTGCTCCCACGCCAATTTTTATCCTTGGAAAAACTTCTGACCCCAACTGATATATGATGCTTTTCACCCCATTATGCCCACCTGCACTGCCCTTGGGCCTTATTCGCATTTTCCCAAGCGGAAGAGAAATATCATCATAAATAATTATTATTTGGGTATCCTCGGTCTTATACCAGTTTTTGAAATCCCGTATACATTCACCGCTTAAATTCATAAAGGTCTGTGGCTTTACCAAAACCACCTTTTCACCCTCTATGATGCCCTCACCGTAAATCCCGTTGAATTTCACTTTTTTCACATCAATATTATATTTAGCCGCCACAGCATCAAGTGTCTCAAAGCCCACATTGTGTCTGCTGTTCACATATCGTCTGCCGGGATTTCCCAGCCCTGCAATTATATACACATATTTCACTCCTGACAGTTTTTTACTGTGCTTTCACCTTGGTCCAAAGCTCTGCGCAATATTTTTTCGTTTCTGTCTCCTGATACCTGAAGAACTCATCATTTTCGCCATTTTGGCGAGGAGTGTATGCGCCGTTTCCGCTGTATACAGTTGCTTTCAGTTCTTCAAAAACGCTCATCACAGATGATGTGTAACCAACCGTCTCAGAATTTTTCATAGCATTTTCTGGTTCTATCATAAAATCAATGAATTTGTGTGCAAGCTCTACGTTTTGGCAATCCTTGGTGATAACCATGGCATCAATCCACGAGTTTGTTCCATCATCGGGCTCAAAATAGCTTAGGTCTTCATTTTCAGACATAATATATGCAGCATCGCCTGAATATACGATGGCTATGGCTTTATTACCTGACACCATACTGTCAATAACCTCGTCGCCCACATATATGGGATTTACCAAATCCCTTTGTTCAACCAGCCAGTTGTATGCCGCATCAAGTTCATTTTTGTCAGCGGTGTTTTGCGAATAACCAAGAGCCTTCAGGGCTATCATAAAGGAATCCCTCTCTGAGTCATACATATATATATCATCCTTATACTTGGGATTTCTAAGAAACTCCCATCCGTCTTTAAGGTCTTCCTCTGCCACCACTGTCTTGTCATATAAAATTCCGACAGTTCCCCAAAAATATGGAACAGTATACTTATTTTCTTCGTCAAATGGTTGTGCCAAAAGTGCAGGTATTATTCCTTCATAATTTGTGAGTTTTGCTTTGTCTATCTCCTGAAGATAACCCTCTTTCAAAAGACGTTCAATCATATAGTCAGAGGGGATGATTATGTCATACTGCTCGCCGCTCATAACCTTTGTATACATAGATTCGTTTGAATCAAAGGTTTCATAAACCACCTTGCAGCCATTTTCCTTTTCAAAAGCTGAAAGGAGCGATGTGTCTATGTATTCGCCCGCATTGTAAACTTTAAGAACGGGTTTTGCCTCACCGCAGCCTGAAATGGCACATACAAGCATCAAACAAAGAATAAGACTAATTATTTTTTTCATTGATGGTTACCTTCTTTCTTTTGATTATTGGAACTATATTAACAACCGCAACTGCTATAAATATAACCAGTATAACAATGGTCGAAAGCGCATTTATGGTGGGGTTCGTTCTCTTTGTCATATTATACACAATCATAGAGATATTCATAACACCGTTGCCGCTTACGAAATATGAAATAACAAAATCGTCAAAGGACATTGTGAATGCAAGAAGCACCCCTGCATAAATCCCCGGCTTTATCATAGGAATTATTACCTTCCGAAGTGCCTGCCAGGGCGTTGCACCAAGGTCCATAGCCGCATTTGCAATGTTGTTGTCCAGACTTCGGACTTTTGGATAAACACTTGTTATAACATAGGGTGTACAAAAAGAAATGTGTGCAAGAAGCATAGTCACATACCCTTTATCAATCCTCATAGCTGTAAAAAGCAGCATAAGGCCGATTGCTGTAACAATTTCAGGGTTCATAATGGGAATGTTGTTTACATTAAGCAACCATTCCTTAACCAGCTTTCTGTGCCGTGTAAGACCGATTGCTGTTATTGTCCCAAGAATTGTGGAAATAGCCGTAGCAAGAATTGCTATGCTCACCGAAACCCACACCGCTGACATAATTTCCTGATTGTTTATAAGCTCCTGATACCACTTAAACGAGAACCCCGTAAACTTTGTCAACGACTTTGATGAGTTGAATGAGAATATCATCGTGATAAATATAGGAAGATAGAAAAACGCAAAGCAAAGAACTACATAAAGTCCCATTGAAATTTTTGCCAACCGTTTCATCACAAAACCCCCTTTATACCATAAGTTTTAATTGTCTGCCGCATCCACCTTTTTCATCCACCGAATGGCAAAAAGAATGATTGCCGCAAGAATAATGGAAATGGCACTGCCGAAATTCCAGTCGCCCACCGACACAAACTGACTTTCAATCAAATTGCCCATCAGCACATACTGTCCGCCTCCCAAAAGTTTGGGGATGACAAATGTTGATATAGACAAAAGGAATACCATAATAACCCCATTAAGCACGCCGGGAATTGACAACTTAAATACTACCTTGAAAAAAGTCTGCACCGGATTTGCACCAAGGTCATACGACGCCTCAATAAATGATTTATCCATTTTGCTAAGTGATGTATGAATTGGAATTATCATAAACGGCAAGAAATCACATACCTGACCAATCATAACCGCAAAATCTGTATACATCAAAGAAACAGCTGGAAACCCTAATTTCTGGAGCAATGCATTCATAAGTCCATTATCCGACAAAATGCTTATCCACGCATATGTGCGAAGAAGCATATTTATCCACATAGGCACTGTAACAAGAAGTATTAAAACATTTTGTGTGCTTTCTTTAAACTGAGCTATTATATATGCAAGAGTATATCCAAGCACAAGGCATATAGCCACAGTAAGAATACCAAGCTTCAATGATTTGAGGAACACGTTAAGATAAACAGGTTCTGCAAACCGCTTAAAGTTCTCAAATGTGAACTGAATATTTATAAGTGAATTTCCGCTGTTTGTAAATGCATAAAGAAGCATCATAAGAAGCGGTATTATGATAACAACGGCAGACCATACAATATAGGGTCTAACCAGTTTTTTGAAATATCTCACTTTCTTTATCCTCCGCTACTATACCATCTTCCACATTACGTGAATGTCTTCTGGTCCAAATGAAAGTCCCACCATCTTGCCCTCTTCGCAAAAATCAGTGGTGTGAATCATATAGCTTCTGTAAGTTGATTTCACCATAATTTCATAATGAACACCCTTAAAGACAACACTCTCAACCACGCCTGTGAGCTTTGCTCCCTCAGGGCTTACTATGTCAATGTCCTCCGGTCTCAAAACAACTTCAACTTCTTCGTTGTCCTTAAAACCCTTGTCAACACATTCAAATTCAAAGTCATCAAAGCTCACAAGACAATCTCGAATCATCGTACCCTCAATTATGTTTGATTCACCAATGAAACTTGCAACAAACCTGTTTTCAGGCTCGTTGTATACATCGGTGGGCGTTCCTATCTGCTGAATGTATCCGTCGTTCATAACCACCACAGTGTCGGACATTGAAAGAGCTTCCTCCTGGTCGTGGGTTACATAAATAAAGGTGATACCCACTTCCTTCTGGATTTTCTTAAGTTCGAACTGCATCTCCTTGCGAAGCTTCGCATCAAGTGCTCCAAGTGGCTCGTCAAGAAGCAAAACCTTCGGCTCATTGATAAGAGCTCTTGCGATTGCAACACGCTGTTGTTGTCCACCCGAAAGAGACGTAACATCACGTTTTTCAAAACCCGAAAGTCCCACAAGTTCAAGCATACGTTCAACCTTTTGCTTCACAACCGACTTTTCGGTCTTTTTTATGTTAAGTCCAAAAGCAATATTTTCAAAAACATCAAGATGAGGAAAAAGGGCATACTTTTGAAACACAGTATTCACTTCCCTCTTATACGGCGGAAGCTTTGATATTTCAATCCCGCCAAACAAAAGCTCACCACAGTCAGGCTCGTCAAAGCCCGCAATAATCCTGAGGGTTGTGGTCTTTCCGCAACCCGACGGACCAAGAAGCGTCAAAAATTCATTTTCATAAATTTTAAGATTTATGCCCTTTAGCACCTGCTGGTCATCAAAGGTTTTTGCTATATTGTTGAGTTCTATCAGAGTGTTCATTTTCATCCTCCAATCAGATTTTTTCATTCATTTTTTAAAAAAACGGCGGTGTCGATATCCAAATTATCTCACAGTCTTTTTTGCCGTTGTTTTCGATATGATAATTTTCGTTGCAATAAACATAGAAAGTATCGCCGGTCTTTAAATGATGCTTTTCGTTGCCGTAAATAAGGTCAGCATTTCCCGAAATCACATACCCAAAGTCTTCACCGTCATGGGGAATAACTGTCTGGGATTTTCCATTGGGATAAAGAGTTATCCTTATTGGCTCTACCGAATTTTTCTGGGCATTTGGAACAAGATAGTCTATCTTATATTCCTCCTGCAAATTCTCAAAATAATCTTTCTTTGTAAAAACAATAGAGTCTTCCTTGTTCTCGGCAAAAAACTCTTGTAACGATGAGCCCAGAACCTCTAAGATATCTTCGAGTGTAGAAATCGACGGCGAGCAGTTGTTATTTTCAAGCTGGGACAAAAATCCCTTTGAAAGCTCACTTCTGTTTGCCACATCCGAAAGAGTAAGCTGGTTCTTGATTCTAAGCCGTTTTAGCTTCTTTCCTATGTTCATTTTGTTTCACCTCAAAATTTAGTAATACAAAACTTTTCTTTTAACACTATAAAACAAGTGTTATTATACATAATAATGTTGAAATAATCAAGTACTTTTTGAAAAAACATTGACATTTTTTATGTTTTTTCGCATTTTCTTACAAACAAAAAACTATTTTTCCCGTATTTATATATTTTCCCAAATTTGTGTTGCAAAAAAAAGCCAAAAGTGTTAAAATATATAGGATTGTAATTATTTAATAAAAAGGATGTGACAAATTATGATTTCAAAAGAAAATCTTGAACTTTTGTGCGAGCTTTCAAAGCTTCACCTCACCAAAGAAGAGTTTGCCGAATACAGCAAGGAAATGACCGACATTATCTCACTTATGGACACCATCGGTGAATCAGATTTTGAGTATAACCCAATCGATACATCAAACGCCGTTCCATTTTCAGAGCTTCGTGCCGACGAAATCGAAACTTTCCAAAATATGGACGGCATTGTTGAAAATGGTCCCCAGACCATTGCAAATCAATTTGTTGTGCCAAAGATTGTTGACTGATATAAGGAGAAATTTAAATGATTACTGTTTCAACTCTTAGAAAAAAGCTTGACAAGAAAGAAATTTCTTCGGTGGAGCTTACAAAAGAATACCTCAAAAAAATTCACGAAAATGAACACTTAGGTGCGTTCAATACAGTTTGCGAAGAAGCATCTTTAAGGGATGCAACAAAAGCAGACGAAAGAATTGCATCAGGCGATGCCTTGCCACTTACAGGTATCCCTATGGCAATTAAGGATAACATCTGTACCAAAGGCATAAAGACAACCTGTTCATCAAAAATGCTTGAGAATTACGCTCCTCCCTATGATGCAACCGTTATGGAAAAACTTAATTCCCAAAACATTGTTGTCCTCGGAAAGACCTCAATGGACGAATTTGCTATGGGTGGCTCATCACAGACCTCCGCACTCTCAAAACCAAAAAATCCATTTAATACCGAATGCGTCCCTGGTGGTTCATCGGGCGGCAGTGCAACAGCGGTTTCCGCAGGTCTTTGCAGTGCGGCGCTTGGCAGTGATACCGGCGGCTCAATCCGTCAGCCGGCAAGCTTTTGCGGTATCACCGGTATAAAGCCTACCTATGGCACTGTTTCTCGTTTCGGTTTAGTTGCTTTTGGAAGTTCCCTTGACCAAATAGGTCCTATGGCGAATTCTGCTGAAGACTGTGGAATTATATTAAATGCCATCGCAGGTCAGGACAAGCACGACCGCACCACAAGAAAACACAAAATTGATTTTCTCTCCTCTATAGGAAACAGTATAAAGGGTATGAAGATTGGTATTCCGAAAGAATTTTTCGGTGACGGAATTGACGAAGAAGTAAAAACCGCTGTCTTAAACGTTGCAAAATTCTATGAGAATATGGGAGCTGAGCTTGTTGAAGTCTCAATGCCCACCCTTAAATATGCGGTTTCTGCTTACTATCTTTTAGCTTGTGCCGAGGCAAGTTCAAACCTCTCCCGCTATGACGGAGTCAAATACGGCTACCGCGCCCAAAATTCTGGAAGCTATGACGAGCTTATAAAGAAAACCCGAAGCGAAGGCTTTGGCACAGAGGTCAAACGCAGAATTCTCCTTGGAACATATGCTCTTTCAAGCGGATACTATGATGCATATTACAAAAAAGCACTTGCCGTACGTCAGCAATGCAAGGCGGAACACGACGAGATTTTCTCAAAATGTGACCTTATGCTTACGCCTACCGCACCAACAGTTGCATACGAGGCAGGCGCAATCATTGATGACCCTGTGAAGATGTATCTTGCAGATATATGCACAGTTACCGCAAATATTGCGGGAATTCCTGCGATTTCTGTTCCCTGCGGATGCGATAAAAAAGGTATGCCAATAGGCTTCTCACTTTCTGCAAAGCGGTTTGATGATGCAAAGCTTATAGGTGCTGCTGACATCTTTGAAAAAGAAAATCCGCACCCGATTGCAAATATATAAAAGGAGGTTATCAATATGTGCAAAAAATACGATACAGTCATCGGTCTTGAAATTCACGCCGAGCTTTCAACAAAAACAAAAGCATTCTGCACCTGCGATGCTTCCTTTGGCGGAGACCCCAATACCCATATCTGCCCTGTCTGCACAGGTCAACCAGGGGCACTGCCTATCATAAACCACGCAGCAGTCGGCTATGCAATGCGTGCAGGCCTTGCTCTTAACTGTGACATAAACCGCTACACACGGTTTGACAGAAAGAATTATTTCTATCCTGATCTTCCAAAAGCATACCAGATTTCTCAACTTGATTTGCCCCTTTGCGTAAACGGCTCTTTGGAGCTTTCAACGGGCACAGTTGTTCGAATTCACCAAATTCACCTCGAGGAAGATGCAGGAAAAATGGTCCACGACGATTATCACGGCGAAAGCTGGGCGGACTATAACCGATGCAGTGTTCCCCTTATCGAAATCGTTACCGAGCCTGATATAAAATCTTCGGAAGAAGCAGCAGAATTTGTTTCAAAAATTGCTCTTTACCTAAAGTACCTGAACGTTTGCGATGCAAAAATGCAGGAAGGCTCAATCCGTGCTGATGTAAATGTTTCACTGAAGCCAGCAGGCTCCAGCATTTTGGGTGACAGAGCCGAAATCAAGAATCTCAACTCCTTCCGTTCAATTCAGCGTGCAATCGAAAGTGAAATTGCCCGCCAGACCGAAATTTTAGAAAGTGGTGGAAAGGTTGTTCAGGAAACAAGGCGTTTCGACGATGCCACCGGCACAACTTCTTCGCTTCGAAGCAAAGAAAATGCAAATGACTATCGGTATTTCCCCGAGCCTGATATTTTGGCTATCACCTTTACTGATGAGGATATAGAAAAAGCAAAAAGCGAAATTCCTCTTCTTCCCCACCAGCGAGTTGAAAGATACACCAAGGAATATGGCCTCACAGACGAAGACGCAAGAGTTGTTACCCTTGAAAAATATCTTTCAGACTTTTATGACCGCACCGTCCGGATTTATCCTCAGTATAAAAACGTTGCGAACCTCTTCCTCACCGAAATTATGAGGCGCGTAAAGGACACCGACAGTGAGGATATTCCTATTTCGCCAAAGGATTTTGCAAAGGTTGTGGAAATGGCTGACAAAAACACTGTCAATCGAAACGATGCCAAGTCAATAATCCGCATTATGTTTGAAGAGGGCGGCGACCCAGAAGAAATCGCAAAGAAAAATGGATTCATCGTGGTTGAAGATACTGCCGCAATAGCTGAGGTAATTGACAAACTCTTTGCTGAGCGTCCTGACCTCATTGAAGATTACAAAAATGGCAAAACCAATGTCTTTGGGTTCTTTATGGGACAAGCAAATCGTGCCCTCACCGGAAAAGCAACTCCTATGTCAATCAAGGCATACCTTGAAAAGAAGTTTAGTGAACTCTAAAATAAAAATCCTTGAAGCGTAAATGCTTCAAGGATTTTTTTAATTATTCTCTATTTGCAATATTTTTCAACAATAGCTTTCACTATTCTTTCTGATGCAAAGCCGTCACCATAAGGGTTAACAGCTTTTGCCATACGGCTGTATGCCTCACCATCGCAAATAAGCTCTTTTGCCATATTGTATATGGTATCTTCGTCAACACCTGCGATTTTTACCGTTCCGGCATCAACCGCCTCGGGACGTTCTGTTTCATTTCTCATAACAAGCACGGGCTTTCCAAGTGACGGAGCCTCCTCCTGAAGACCGCCAGAGTCGGTCATAACCATATATCCACGGCTTATTGCATTGTGAAGTTCATCAGCATTCACCGGCTCAATAAGTTTCACTCTGTCAAGGTCACCCAAAATCTTGTTTGCAACCTCACGAACAGCGGGGTTCATATGAACTGGATACACAACCTCAATATCCTCGAACTCTTCGACCAGTCTCTTCACTGCATTACAGATGTTTTCAAGGGGTTTGCCCAAGTTTTCGCGTCTGTGTGCTGTCATAACAATTACTTTTTTGCTGTCCCAATTCATTGAAGCCAAAGTGCCATCCTTAAATTCATAATCACTGCGAACTGTGGTCTTAAGCGCATCAATAACAGTGTTTCCTGTAATGTAAATTGTATCATCGCTGACATTTTCGCGGAGCAAATTCTCACGGTTTCTTTCTGTCGGTGCAAAGTGCATATCTGCAATAACACCAGTAAGTCTTCTGTTTACTTCTTCAGGGAACGGAGAATATTTGTCATAAGTGCGAAGACCCGCTTCAACGTGTCCCACAGCAATCTGATTGTAAAAAGCAGCAAGGCTTCCCACAAAAGTCGTGGATGTGTCACCGTGAACCAAAACTATATCGGGCTGTGCCTCTTTCATAACACAGTCAAGACCCTCAAGACCTCTTGTGGTAATCCCGATAAGCGTCTGTCTTTCTTTCATTATGTTGAGGTCATAGTCTGGCTTTATATCAAAAATTTCAAGAACCTGGTCAAGCATCTGTCTGTGCTGCGCTGTAACGCAAACCATAGACTCGATGTTTTCATTCTTTTCAAGTTCCTTTACCAAAGGTGCCATTTTTATAGCCTCTGGTCTTGTGCCGAAAATTGTCATTACTTTAATTTTTTTCATTTTCTTTCTCCTCCGTATTGGATTCTTCTTTTGGTGCCATAACACCAAGGCTTACAACCATTATTGCCACAACTGCAAGTATAAGGAAAAGTCCGCGGAATGCATCCTTAAGCGCCATAACAACTGCAGTTAAACAAAGAAGACTTGTTAATGTATAAAGAATGGTTACCGTTTGTTTTTGCGAAAATCCCATATCCAACAGTCTGTGATGAAGATGACCTCTGTCCGGTGCCATTATGGGTTTTCTTTTTATAATCCTGCGGATTATCGCAAAAAGCGTATCAAACACAGGAAGTCCCAATATGAGAACCGGCACAACAAACGAAACAAGAGCATACATCTTCATAACACCCTGAATTGAAATGCACGCCAGCACAAATCCCAGAAATGTGGAGCCTGTGTCTCCCATAAAAATCTTCGCCGGGTTGAAGTTGTAAGGCAAAAAGCCAAAGCCCGCACCTGCAAGAGCTGCTGCCACGATAGCAGCATTCAGGTTTTGTGAAATAATTGTAAGGGAAAGAAGTGCCACAGATGCGATTGTTGAAACTCCTGCCGCAAGTCCATCAAGCCCGTCAATCAAGTTTACTGCATTGGTTATGCCCACTATCCAAATCATTGTGATAGGGATTTTCCAAAGTCCAAGGCTTATATACTGAGGTCCAACCCAACGAGAGAGAGGGTTTGCTATATATTCAATATCGACACCGCAATATATAACGATGAATGCAGATAAAAGCTGAAAAATGAGCTTTATTCTTGCATCCAGAGTTCGCATATCATCTATAACACCAACAGTAACCATTATGACAGAGCCCACTAAAATGCCCATAAGAGCTTTGTCAACAACAGCAAAGCACAGCACACTCACCACAAATCCGTAAAATATTGCAAGTCCGCCAATAAGCGGTATGGGTTTATTATGGACACGACGCGAGTCCTTTGGAATGTCTATTGCTTTAATCTTATTAGCAAGTGCAATAACCGTAGGCGTTGATGCAAAAGCCACCAAAAAACCTACCGAGAGTGCCAGAATTATAAAAATATTTCCACCTGTAACCATATTTATCTTCAGTCCTTCCTCTGCTACGGCTGAATAAATCCAACCTTTCTGTACACCTTTGAAATGGTCTTTCTTGCTGTATAATTCGCAATCTCAGCACCCTTTTGATAGATGCTTTCAAGATAATCTTTGTTTTTCATAAGGTCAGCGTGTTTTTCCTGAATGGGTCTTAAAACCTCCACAACAGATTCTGCAACCGCTGCTTTGAAATCACCATAGCCTTTTCCGTCAAATTCTGCTGTTATTTCATCCATTGTTCTTCCTGTCATTGAGGAATAGATGCTCATCAGGTTTTCAACGCCTGCCTTGCCTTCTCCACAGCAAACTTTTGCATCAGAATCAGTAACCGCACGCTTTATCTTTTTCACAATGGTATCGATGGGGTCAAGCAAGAGAATGTATGAGTTTTCATTGGGGTCAGACTTTGACATCTTTTGTGTCGGCTCCTGAAGGCTCATTATTTTTGCCCCTACCTTTGGAATATAGGGCTCGGGAACTTTAAATGTGTCGCTGTATGCATTATTGAACCTCACCGCAAGGTCACGGGTAAGTTCAAGATGTTGCTTCTGGTCCTTGCCAACCGGAACAAGGTCTGCCTGATAAAGAAGTATATCCGCAGCCATAAGCGAGGGATATGTAAAGAGCCCTGCGTTTATGTTGTCTGCGTGTTTGCGGCTTTTGTCCTTGAACTGTGTCATACGGGAAAGCTCACCCATGTATGTGTTACAATCAAGTACCCAACCAAGCTGAGTATGAGCCGGAACGTGTGATTGGAAAAATATAGGTTCTTTTTCGCCGTCAAGACCGCAAGCAAGAAACAGTGCCAAAAGGTCCATACAGTTCTTCCTGAGGTCCTTTGGTTCCTGTCTTACTGTTATTGAATGGAGGTCTGCTATCATATAATAGCTTTCATACTTTTCTTCCTTCTGAAGCTGTACCCAGTTTCGAAGAGCCCCCACATAGTTTCCCAAAGTGAGAGCACCTGACGGCTGAATTCCGCTTAAAATACGTTTTTTAGGCTCTGTATGAATATTTGTTTCCATTTTGACAAATTCCTTTCAAAAGATATAACTTTACTTTCCTAAAAATTCATAAATAACTTCACCAAGAGTTTTTATTCCCTTTTCGATATCTTCCTCTGACGCTGTTGAATAGTTCATTCTGAATGTGTTATAAACTGCTTTATCATCAATCATACAGGATGTTCCTGGGACAAAAGCAACGTTTCTTTCAAGGGCTTTTTTCATAAGCTCCTTGCTGTCAAAACCCTCCGGCAAGGTGCAGAACAAGAAAAGTCCGCCCTCAGGATGAGTGTGTTTCACATCTTCGGGGAAATATTTATCCATAGCGTCCATCATATACTTACATTTTTTGCCGTAAGCTTCGCGTAGTTTTTTGATGTGCTCGTCTATTGAATATCTGCTCACAAATTCATAAGCAATCATCTGTGACAAAACATTTGTGTGGACGTCCTCTGTCTGTTTGCAAATTATCATTCTTTCAAGAAGTGGCGCGGGTGCTGACACAAAACCAAGTCTCATACCGGGAGCAAGAATTTTTGAGAATGAGCCAAAATAAATAACTCTGCCCGATTTATCCATAGATTTAAGAGTTGGAATTTCCTCACCCTCAAATCTCAACTCACCATAAGGATTGTCTTCATAGATAAGAAAATCGTACTTATCGGCAAGCTCCAATATTTTCTTTCTCTTTTCAAGAGAAATTGTTATACCCGACGGGTTCTGGAATGTAGAAATTGTATAAAGCACTTTTACATTTTTATGCACTTTAAGAGTTTCTTCAAGTGCTTCGGTATCAATGCCATCATCAAGCACCCTCACTCCATAAAGTTCGGCATTGTACGACCGGAAACAGTTGAGCCCACCAATAAAGCTGGGTTCTTCGCAAATAATACCGTCTCCGGGATTTATGAGAGATTTGGTTGCAAGGTCAATGCCCTGCTGACCGCCACTGCCGATTATTACATCGTCTTCATTCTTAAGAACTCCCTGACTCACGAGACGGTTTTTCACCCATTCACGAAGAGGTGCATAACCTTCGGTAATTCCATACTGAAGAGCTGTGTTCCCCTGTGTTTCAAGTATTTCCTTTGCAATCTCTGCAAATTCTTTTTTGGGAAAAAGTTCAGGGTCAGGAGCACCGCCCGCAAAGCTTATAATACCCGGCTTTGCAAGGAGCTTGAAGATTTCTCTTATTGCTGATGCTTCAAGGTGTTTCACCTTGTCCGAAAACTTTGTTGTAATATCCATTTTTATCATTCCTGTCTTTTTATTTTGAAAGCTTTTCAATTCCGTATTTCACACGTTTTATTGTTTCGTTCTTGCCAAGGATATACGCAAGCTCAACACCACCACCAGGGGTAAAGGCTTTGCCTGATACCGCAACTCTTAAGGGCCACAAAATTCTGCCGTTTTTGAGTTCAAGACGTTCAACCAAAGCAATAAGCTCATCGTGAATATTTTCTTTTGTCCAATCTTCAATACCCTCAATCACCGGCAAAATTTCTTTCAGTGCTTCAAGAGAATTTTCGGGGTCAGTTTTCATTTTCTTGTGAGTGTAAAGTTCGTTTTCATAGGCTGGAAGTTCATCAAAGAAATCAACCTGCTCGGGAATATCCGAAAGCTTTTCACATCTTGGCTGCAAAAGTTCTGAAACCGCTTTCAGCTCAATTGCAGAGTTTTTGATTACGCCATCATAATAAGGGAGTGCCATTTCGTGGAACTTTTCAGGGCTTAATTCTCTTAAATATTCACCATTGAGCCAAGCAAGTTTTTTCTCATCAAAAATTGCAGGAGATTTGCTGATTCCCTTAACATCAAAAGCCTCAATAAGCTCATCCATAGTGAACTTTTCTCTTTCATCGCCGGGTGCCCAGCCAAGAAGTGCGATATAGTTAACTATCGCTTCTTTAAGATAGCCTTTTGCAATAAAATCTTCGTATGACGCATCACCGTTACGCTTTGAAAGCTTGTTGTTTGCATCCTTCATAACCGGTGAAACGTGTATATACTTGGGGATTTCCCAGCCAAACGCCTCATAGAGAAGATTGTATTTCGGGGTTGATGAAAGATATTCACTTCCTCTTATTATATGTGTGATGTTCATAAGATGGTCATCAATTACGTTTGCAAAGTTGTAAGTAGGAAGTCCGTCAGCCTTAAGGAGCACATTGTCATCAAGGATTGCATTCTCAACAGAGATTTCACCAAACACCTCGTCCTGAAAGCTTGTCTTTCCGTACTTGGGCATTTTCTGTCGGATTACATAAGGAACGCCTGCCTTTATTTTCTCTTCAATTTCTTCTTTTGAAAGCTTGCTACAAAGGCCATCATACTTTGTGGGAACTTTCATGACCGTCTGTCTTTGGCGCAAATCTTCAAGGCGTTCTTTGTCACAAAAGCAATAATATGCGTGACCCAGTTCTACCAACTTTTCTGCATATTCTTTGTAAATATTTCGTCTTTCGCTCTGTATATAAGGTCCAAAGTCACCGCCAACATCCGGACCTTCGTCATGGAAGAGACCGGTGTCTTTCATGGTCTTATATATAACATCAACCGCACCGTCAACATAACGTTCCTGGTCGGTGTCTTCAATTCTGAGTATAAATTTTCCGCCCTTGGATTTCGTAAGAAGATATGCATAAAGAGCTGTTCTTAAGTTTCCTATATGCATATAACCCGTGGGGCTTGGTGCAAATCTTGTGCGTACTTCATTTGTATTCATTTTTCTGTCCTCCCAAATTTTTTACTGTTCTATATAACCAATATAAGGTAAATTTCTGAATTTTTCGGCATAGTCAAGACCATAGCCAACAACAAATTCGTCAGGTATTTCAAAGCCCAGATAATCAACATCAATCTCGCATTCTCTGCGGCTTGGTTTGCTGAGGCAGGATGCAAGGCGCAAGGTTTTTGGATTTCTTGCGTTTAGAAGTGACATAACCTCACGCATAGTAAACCCACTGTCGATTATATCTTCAACCAAAAGCACATTTTCGCCTGCGATATCTATTTCAATGTCCTTTGTTATTCTGACAGTTCCTGATGTTTCTGTGCCTCTGCCATAGCTTTCTGCTTTTAAAAAATAGACTTCGGTGTCAAGGTTTATCTTTTTAAGTAGGTCACTCATAAACATAAATGCCCCTTTGAGAACACCAACAACAATGAGCTTTTCACCTGCAAAGTCACGGTTTATCATTTCCGCAAGCTCACTCACGCGTTCATCAAGAGTTTTTTCATCAATCAAAACTTTATTCTTCATCAATGTCTCCATACCTTATCACCAAAGTCCTCTCTGTTTCATTTGTAATTTTATATTTTTCACTCACACGGCTGCCCACTATGGCAAGAACTTCATCGCCTGTGGCAAGAAGCAGAATTTTGTCTCTGTCACTGCGTGGGATTTTACCGTCAATGAGTATATTTTTTATTTTCTTTGTTCTGCCATCCGAAAAACAAACCATTCTGTCACCGTCACGGCGACTTCTTAAAAAGAGATGCTGTCCTTCGAGCTTGTCAAAGTCCAGGGCTTGCTCATTTATTTTGCATTTATAGCCCTTTTCACTTTTTACCTTTAAATAAATATTTTTGTCTAAATTCTTAACAAAAACTGTATCATCAGGTAAAACCTCAGTAAAGAAAAACTGCTCATCTTCCAAAGCTTTTGGCTTTTTTTCGCCATCCGCAAAGGTCAGCCAGCCATACTGCACTTCTGCCACAAGTCCCTTGGGGAGAGAAATCCTTGTGCCCGTCTCTTTTGTCATTAAATCAAACACATCGTCAATATGCTTTTTTTCAAGCTTTACATCTTTAACTGTTTCAAGTGCCGCAATACGCAATACCCTTGATGCTATGCTTCGGCTCACAAGACCCAGACTTTCAATATGCAGCATAACCGGTTTTTTTGACGAGAGCGGGCTGCGAAGTCTTTCATAAAGTCGCTTAGCATAGCTATTTAAAAACTCGCTGTCTTCCCGCGCGGTTTCTGTGAGCCTTGAAAGGCTGTCCACCACATCAGGATTGAAATTTTCGGTTAAATACGGCAAGAGCTCATTTCTTATTTTATTTCTTGTGTAGTCATTCTCATTATTAGTTTCATCGGTACAAAAAGACAGATTATTTTCTTTGCAATATTCTTCGATTTCACATCTTCGGACGTCAAGCAACGGTCTTATGATGCCATCCTCACGCTTATATGATATTCCACAAAGTCCGTCAATACCTGTGCCACGAAAAATTCGCATAAGCACGGTCTCTGCGTTGTCGTTTTTGTTGTGGGCAGTAGCTATTTTATCTATCCTATGCCTCTTTGAAAGCTCCTCAAAAAACTCATATCTGAGGATTCTTCCTGCCTCTTCCAGAGAAAGTTTCTTCTCTTTTGCAAAAGCTTTAGTGTCCACCGTCTTTGTGAATACCGGAATGTCAAGCCTTCCGCAAAGCTCAACTACAAATCTTTCGTCGTTGTCTGCCGCTTCACCTCTGAGTCCATGATTGAGGTGTGCGCAGTATAAGCTAAATCCAAAAGACGTTTTAAGCTCATTCAGTGCGTGGAGCATACAGACAGAGTCTGCGCCACCTGAAACAGCCACCAGAATTCTTTCATCAAGGCTTATCATATTGTACTTGCAAATAGTTTCAAAAACCTTTTTTAACAGGGAATTCCCATTATTCACGGCTTCCACTCCAATTTGAAAATTTGGTAAATTCACCCAGCCATGTCAGATAGTCATAACCGGTTTCACCGTTTCTGTGCTTTGCAAAGATGCATTTTGTACGGTTTGGTTCTTCCGCCGCCTCATTGTAAGCACCCTCACGATATAAAAACATAACCATATCAGCATCCTGCTCAATAGCACCCGATTCACGAAGGTCGCTGAGCATAGGCTCTTTGCTTTCACGTTTTTCAACAGCACGGCTGAGCTGTGAAAGGGCAATCACCGGAATTTTCAGCTCATTTGCCATAATTTTGAGGGAACGTGAAATTTCTGAAATTTCCTGCTGTCTGTTGCCCTCGCTTTTTGAATTGCTTCCGCTGATTAGCTGAATATAGTCAATGACCACAAGACCTAAGTTATGTTCCATTTTGAGTTTTCTGCATCTTGCAACAATCTCAGGTGCAGTTATTGAAGATGTATCGTCAATGTAGATGTTTGCATTGCTGAGCACCTCAACAGCCTCACCAATCTTTTCCCATTCTGAGTCTTTGATGTTTCCCTTTTTAAGCGCCTCAGAACTCACCATAGCCTCACTTGAAAGCATACGGTTTGCAATCTGAATACCGGGCATTTCGAGGTTGAATACTGCAACAGTTGTTCCTGTACTTATAGCTGCATTTTGCGCAATGTTTAAAGCAAAGCTTGTCTTACCCATACCGGGACGTGCCGCAATCAGCACAAGCTCTGACCCGTGAAGTCCGGCAGTACGCTTGTCAATATCAATAAATCCCGTGGCAATACCTGTTACATCATCATTGTTTTCAGAAAGCTTTGCCAAATTCTCAACACTTTGTCCAAGATAAGTGCGTAGATGAACAGGACCTTTTGATGTTCGCTCCTGAGACAAATCAATGAGCTTTTGCTCCATCTCACCTATAACGATGTCTGCTTCTTCATCGCCACGATAACTGTCCTCTGCTGCTTTTTCGGAAATCTTTATAATATTCCTAAGGAGTGCTTTTTGTGCCACAATTTCTGCATAGTGCTTGATGTTTCTGGTGGTTGGCACCATATTCATGGTTTCCATAACAAATTCAAGGCCGCCCACCGAGTCATAGCTTCCCCTCAAGGTAAGTTGCTCTTTGATTGTAACCATATCAATAGGCTTCCCAAGATTGTAAAGTTCAAGTATGGTATTAAAAAGCTCCTTATTTCGCTCAATATAAAAATCGTCGGCACGGCAGATAGCCATCGCATCAGGTATACGCTGCATATCAAGAAGCATCGCACCCAAAACAGATTGTTCTGCCTCACGGCTGAACGGCATAACCCTTTCAAAGCCCTGAAACTCAGAAACTGTTTTTTCTTCCATAGCACATTTCCCTCCTTTGCAAATTTCACAAAGATGTTTTCACTAATTTTCTATTTTTGTTCGGTAACAATAACCTTGAACTTTCCAACAATCTGGGGATAAAGACGAACACTGACCTCAGTTTCACCACAAGTTTTGATGCCGTCTTTGAGTTCAAATTTTCTCTTATCGATATCAATATTATATTGCGTTTTGAGGGCATCAGCCACATCCTTTGATGTAATTGAGCCAAAAAGCTTGCCACCTGCTCCTGCTTTCGCCTCAAGTTTCACAGTGATTTCTTTCATTCTCTCAGCAATATTTTTTGCTTTTTCTTCTTCAAGGTTTTTGCGGTATGCCTCAGCACCTCGCTTGCCCTCAAGGTCATTTATTGCCTGCTTGCTTGCCTCAATAGCAACGCCTTTGGGAAGCAGAAAGTTTCTTGCATATCCGTCGCTTACATTTATAAGATCACCTTTTTTACCTTGACCCTTTACGTCCTGAGTAAGTATAACTTTCATTTATCTTTCCTGCCTTTCTGTTTTGTTAAATCTATTCGCTGAAAAATTCGTCTATTGCCTCTTTCAAAAGTTCATCTGCTCTTTCAATATCAGCATCCTCTATCTGGGCTCCCGCAATGGTAATGTGTCCGCCACCGCCCAGCTTTTCAAGGATAACCTGAACATTAACCTTTTCAAGAGACCGTCCGCTGATTAAAACACGACTTCCTTGCTTTGCCAGAACAAATGACGCTTCAATTCCTGAAATATCAAGAAGTTCATCCGCCGCCTGAGCCACCGTCACCGCCATATTGGGACACTCCTCATAAAGATAAGAGAGAGCAATGTTATCTCTGTAAACAACGGCACTGCTGATAATTTCCGCTTTTGCCACATAACAGTCAATATCAGTCTTGAAAAGTCTTCTTACATTTACTGTATCAATGCCCATACGGCGAAGATAAGATGCCGCCTCGAAAGTTCTGACACCCGCCTTGAAGGTGAAGCCTTTAGTGTCCATAAATATACCTGCATAGAGAGCCTCCGCCTCTTGCTTGGTGAGACGTTCATTGTCCTGAAGATACTGAAGAATTTCTGTTATCATTTCACAGGTTGAAGATGCATAAGGCTCGTGATATGTGAGCACTGCATTTTCAATAAAGTCTTCACTGCGTCTGTGGTGGTCGATTAAAACCACGTTTTTTGCGTGTTGCAAAAGCTCAGGGCACTCAACCATACCGGGTCTGTGAACATCCACAACAATAACAAGTGTATCGTTCTCATAAATATTGAGAGCGTGCTCACCGCTTATAAAAGCATCCTCATATCTCTCTATATTTTTAAATTCCTGAACAAGTATTTTCGCATTGCTTTTTTCTGTATCAACCACGATGTATGCATCCTTGTTGCGACTTTTAACCGCTTTGAAAAGACCAATAGATGCACCCATACTGTCCATATCTGAGCCTGCATGGCCCATAATTAAAACCTTACTTGAATGGTCAACAAGTTCACGAAGCGCATGGGCAACCACCCTCGCCTTAACCTTTGTGCGCTTTTCAACCTCGCGGGTTTTTGCACCGAAGAATGTAAAGTTTGCATCATCGCGTATAACCACCTGGTCACCGCCACGACCAAGAGCCATATCAATAGCAAGCCTTGCAAACTTGTCGTTTTCGGAAATGTCAACTCCGCTTTTACCCACACCGATACTGAGGGTTGCAGGAATTTTGTTTTCGTGGTTAATGTTTCTTACCTCATCAAGTACCGAAAATTTGTTGCCAAGTATTTTTTCAAACTCTTTATTGCTGAAGAATACGAAGAATTTGTCACGCTCATATTTTCGCATAACGCCGTTTCCCAGTGCCACCCACGCATTTACCTTTTGCTCAATTTCACCCATAAGAGCTCCGTGATTGGTATCCGGTGTCTCATTCAACACCTCATCATAGTTGTCGATGATTACTATGCTCTCGATTATGAATTCATCTTCACGAAGCTTTGCTATGCGCACCTCTTCGGTTTTGTCGATGAAATATATTACCACAAGGCTGTCACTTTGACCTTTGCGTCCGCCCACGACATTTCCCCATATTTCATAATGGTTTTCGCCTATGGTAAGCTTAATGTGCGATTTCTCATCATTTTCAAGAAGCTTGCTTATGCTTATATCCGGAATGAGTTGATGAACGTCACGTCCATAAATATCTTCTTCATCCACTGCTAAACGGAACCAATCGTTGTACCAGTTTATTTTTCCATCCATATCCGTAATGATAAGAGGCGCAGGATAGTTAAGAAGCGACCCGCGGGAATTGTCATTCAGACAAAAATCGAGATGCTGCGTATATTTCAAAAATTCTTTCTGGCTTTTCTGTACGTGAAAAACCTCAAAAGCAATTATACCCACTGTAAGAGCAATTTCAAAAATTGCCTCAGGGCGTTTGTTCGCAGCCAGAACCAACCCCAGTGCAAACAAAATAACCGCATACACCGAAAGCCTTATGTATCTTCGCTTTGAGTTGAAAAAAACTCGCGCTCCAACTTTTTCAGTTTTCATTGGAAATCGCCTCCAAATTCATCTATATACTATCCGCCGTAATTTTCGCCTAAACCAATATTTCTAAAATCACGTCTGCTGTCCAAAATTGCAATTATAATAAGCGCCGTGGAAATTACTGATGAAAAGCCACTCAGCATTAAAAGTACTACAAAATAAATGGCACCTCTTATCCACGCAGATCGAGCTTTCCTTTTGAATTTGTAATCAACAAACGAAAGCCCGCACACACTCAAAATTGCATAGAGAATAATCACAATGTTGGCAAGCACCATCCATATAAGCGACCCCGGCGTCACCAAAAGATGAATAATATAAAATAAAAGAAGAGCTGTACTCATACTTGTTGGCGCTTTCATCATGGAAAACTTCACAACCGAAACCTCTGCAATTTTTGTACGTCTTATCACAAAAGCACTTACTCTGAGAATCATATACCCCGTAATCGCCGCACTTATTATCACAAACGACGGGAAATAAACCTTTATTGTATATTCAAAAGTTTCAATAACCTGAGCCGCAAAAGTTTCAGGTGAAGATGCTCCAAGACTTTCAAGCTGAGCTTTTGGAATATTCTGAAGCATAGCTGTGCTTATAGATTTAAATTGTTCACCCGCCTGTGCAATCATTTCGTCAATGCCGTTTCCTGCGAACACGTTTATCACAAAAAGTTCAAACACCCAACCTATTGCAACAGCAACCGAGGTGCCAACAAGCGAATTAAAAAAAAGTGCACGTTTTCCCAGGAAATATCCGCATACAGCACCCGGGATAACCGACATAAGCACTGTGGATACAGCAGAAAATATATTTCCGCCGGTAACAAACACAGTGAGCACAAAAACAGATACCACCGCAATCCATACGGGCTTCAGTCCATTCCTGGCAGCAAACGCCGCCATAGGAATCGGCGCTGCAAGAGTCCCCAAAAACGAGAGAATGGGAACATATAGCGAAATCAAAATAAAAATAATTGTAAGAGCAACCATCATAGCCCCTTCACGGAGGGCTTTTGTTTTGTTGTGATTCATATCACTTTCTCCTCAGGGTCCCCTTAAAAGTCCCTATATCCCGCGGTTTTCAAGAAAATTACTCATGCCGCTTTGTAATTTTTTCATTAAGCCTGGTGAATAAAGTACGCTATTCACCACATTTTACAGTATATTATATCAAATATATATTTTTTTTTCAACTGTTTTAGCTATTTTTTTCACTTTTATTGATGCTTTTTCTTTCAAATAATGCGTTTTCCGCCCAGATAACTTTCTGTCACTTTGATTCTGCGTATTTCTTCCGGAGTTTTCCCTGCGATTGAGGAACTTAAAACAACCAAATCAGCAATTTTTCCTACCTCAAGACTTCCTTTTATTTTTTCTTCAAAGGATGCATATGCACCAAAATAGGTATAGCATCTTATTGCACGCATCAGGGATATTTTCTGCTCTTCACCAATGCTGATACCAGTTTTTAAATCACGTCTTTCCATTGCCGCCGCAATCCCGAAAAGAGGCTCATATTCTTCAATAACCATAGCATCAGAGCCAAAAGGAGTGATAATACCTGCATCCTCAAAACTTTTCAGCGGCATAACTTCCCCAATTCTGTCCCCATAGTATTTTTCAAACACCCCTCCCCAAACCGACAAAAATCCGGGATTTGGAATCGGCAACACCTTGAGCTTTTTTATGCGTTCTATTAAATTTGGAGGGCACAAGAAACAATGTTCAATCCTGTGACGCGTATTTTTTCTCGGATATGCCGTCATTGCCTTTTCAAAAGAATCAAGCACCATGCTGATAGCTCTGTCCCCTACTGCGTGTGCGGTAAGTTGAAAGCCAAGTCTGTGACCTTCTATGAAAATTTCGTCCATTTCTTCTTGAGTAAATGTGGCAGGTGTTATCTTGCCAATATGCATAAGAGGTCTGCTCACGGCACAAGTCCCCCCCACAGCAGAGCCGTCTGTCATAATTTTTAGCGGTCCCATTTTCAGCATTTCATCGCCAAAACCGGTGTGAAATCCCGTCTCAAAAAAGTTTCGTGCCACATCAATCTGTGCAGACTTTCCAAAAAGAGTCCAGAGCATTGGATAAGTCCTGCAAAAAAGCCGTATTTCTTCTTTTGCCCTTTGAAGCGTCCGAAATGTTGCTGTGCCAAATCCTCCGGCATCATGAGCCGAGGTAATACCGCGTTTTATCAAATCCTTGCTGAATTTTTCTATACCCGAAACCAGTTCTCCATCCGAGGGTAAAACGGGAGAAAGCCTCAGCATCGCAAAGTGTGCCCCCTCCTGCAAAACACCGGTTGGCTTTTGATTTTCGTCTTTTAAGACACCCTCTCGATCCAACTTGAATCCTTTGCTTTCCGCAATTTTCAGTGCCTTTGTATTTGCAACGCTTATATGACCGCTGGTATGAATTATAAGGGCTGGCGTTTGAGGCGCCACTTTATCAAGTTCTTCTGCTGTTATATGACGTTTTTCTTTTAAAGACTCGTTGCTGTAATTGCTGCCTATTACCCAGTCACCATTTTTTGTTTCTTCGGCTGCTTTTTCAATTTTTTCAAGTAGTCCGTTTATGTCTTCTACCCCTGCCTTCTTTGACAAATCAATCTGGTTGTGGATTTTTGCCCCTGCCACAGCCATATGAATATGACAATCCACAAATCCGGGGAGCACCGCACAACCATACAAATCCTTCCACTCAGTATTTTCATCTATGAGCCTTAGTGCATCTGCAGTTTTTCCTACAAACAAAATTTTATCTTCTTCAAAGAGAATCGCCTCTGCTATATCGTTATTTTTATTCACAGTAAATATCTGTCCGTTGTATAACAATGTTTTTTCTTTCATCACTTTTCCCTTTCACAGTTTTTGTTAGTTTAACCTCTATTTTCATAAAAATTCCTGCAAAAGAGAAAAGCAGCATATAAAATATGCTGCTTAGAATTCAATTTTTTATTATTTAACCAAAAGGCTTTCTCCTGTCATTTCATCAGGCTTTGAAAGTCCCATAAGGTCAAGCATTGTGGGCGCAAGGTCAGCAAGTCTTCCAACTTTCAGTTTCACGCCATCAGGTCCGCCCACCAAAACAAGTGGAACAACATTGGTGGTGTGTGCTGTGAATACATCATTTGTGCTGTAATCAAGCATCTGGTCTGCGTTTCCGTGGTCAGCAGTGATAAGCGCTGTTCCACCCATTTTCAGAATTGCATCAATGGTTCTGCCAAGGCATTCATCAACGGTTTCAACCGCCTTTACTGCAGCCTCAAACACTCCCGTATGTCCAACCATATCACAGTTTGCAAAGTTAAGAACTATTACGTCATACTCGCCGCTTTCAATTCTTTTCACAACCTCGTCAGTAACCTCATACGCACTCATTTCGGGCTGAAGGTCATAGGTTGCAACTTTGGGTGAATTGATAAGCGCTCTGTCCTCACCGTCATAAACGGCTTCAACACCGCCGTTGAAGAAGAAAGTAACGTGTGCATACTTCTCGGTTTCAGCAATTCGAAGCTGACGAAGACCTGTTTTGCTGATATATTCACCAAAGGTGTTTGAAAGGCTTTGAGGTTTAAATGCCACATTCACATTGGGCATTGAGGCATCATACTGTGTCATACAAACAAAGTATGTGTCAAAAAACTCTCTTTCAAATCCACTGAACTCTGTATCAACAATAGTTCTTGTAATCTCTCTTGCTCTGTCGGGTCTAAAATTGAAGAACACAACCGAGTCATTTTCAGAAATAGTTCCAAGAGCATTTCCGCTGTCATCTGTGATAACTGTGGGAACAATGAATTCGTCAGTAACTCCGTCATTATAGGATTTCTTAACCGCATTCACAGCCGAGGTGTCTTTGTTGCCCTCACCTTTCACCATAGCATTATAAGCTTCACTTACACGTTCCCAACGATTGTCACGGTCCATAGCATAGTATCTGCCCATAACGGATGCGATTTTGCCCACTTCAAGATTTCTCATTTTTTCAACAAGCTGGCTTACAAAATCGGCTCCTGATGTGGGAGAAACATCACGACCGTCCATAAAACAGTGAACAAACACCTTGCTAAGACCATTTTTCTTTGCCATTTCAATGAGTCCGAAGAGGTGGTTTATGTGGCTGTGCACACCACCATCAGACAAAAGTCCCATAAAGTGAAGAGCACTGTCATTCTTTTTGCAGTTTTCTACTGCCTCACAAAGAGCTTCATTGCCAAAAAAATCACCGTCTTCAATGGACTTTGTAATTCTTGTAAGCTCCTGATAAACAATTCTTCCTGCACCAATGTTGGTATGTCCAACCTCGGAATTTCCCATCTGACCCTCAGGAAGACCTACATCCATACCTGACGCGTGGATAACGGTATTTGGGAACTCAGTTAAGAATCTATCCATATTTGGAGTTTTTGCTGAATAAATGGCATTCCCCTCGTGACGCTCATTCACGCCATAACCGTCCATAATTATAAGTGCATAAGGTTTTTTACTCATTATTCTTTCCTTTCTTTAGACCGTATTAACTCAAAACAAGGGCGAATTTTCTTCGCCCTCATTCTTTATTTTAAATTACTGTGCAGCCTTTACAATAACAGCAAAATCCGCACTCTTGAGGCTTGCGCCACCGATAAGACCACCGTCTATATCGCCTTTTGCAAGAAGCTCTGCAGCGTTCGCCGCATTCATGCTTCCGCCATACTGAATTGTAACATCTTTAGCACAATTTTCGCAATAAAGCTCTGCAAAAATCTTTCTAATACCCTCACAAACTTCCTGAGCCTGCTCAGCTGTAGCAGTCTTGCCTGTGCCAATAGCCCAGATAGGTTCGTATGCGATAACAACCTTCTTTGCATCCTCTGCAGCAATGCCGCTGAATGCTTTTTTAACCTGAATAGCAATGAGGTCCATTGTGATTCCTGCTTCTCTTTCTTCAAGGCTTTCGCCCACACAAACAATAGGAATAAGACCCTTTTCCAAAGCTTTCTTGGTTTTGAGGTTTACGGTTTCGTCGGTTTCAGCAAAATACTGTCTTCTTTCAGAATGACCTATAATAACATAGCTCACTCCCAAATCATTGAGCATATCCGCACTTACTTCGCCTGTGAAAGCCCCTTTGTCTTCAAAATGAAGGTTTTCAGCACCGATTTTAACATGTGTATCTTTTGCAGCACGAACTGCTTCAGAAAGGCAAACGTAAGGTGTGCAGCAAACCACTTCGCACTTAGCGCCCTCTGTTGCAGCAGCAACCTCTTTTACAAAATCATATGTTTCGCTGGGCAACTTGTTCATTTTCCAGTTGCCGGCAATAATATACTTTCCCATTTTTGTCTTCTCCTTTGTAATTTATTTATCGTTGATTGCAACAACACCAGGGAGGTCTTTGCCCTCGAGGAATTCAAGAGAAGCACCGCCGCCTGTTGAGATATGGCTCATCTTGTCGCCAAGACCTGCCTGATTAACAGCCGCAACACTGTCACCGCCACCGATGATTGTTGTAGCATCAAGGTCAGCAAGCATAAGAGCTATTGCATTTGTACCCTTTGCAAAGTTAGGCATTTCAAAAACACCCATTGGTCCATTCCAAACAATCGTCTTTGCATCTTTGAGGGCATCCTTGTAAAGCTGGATTGTCTTTTCACCAATATCAAGACCCTGCCAGCCGGCTTCAATTTCGCCACGGCCAACAGTCTTCTTTTCTGCATCGTTGTCAAAATCCTTTGCAACAACAGTATCAACAGGGATAAGGAGTTTCACACCCTTTTCCTCTGCCTTTGCCATCATCTCTTTTGCATAATCAAGATAGTCAGCTTCAAGAAGTGAATTGCCCACTTCCTCACCAAGAGCCTTCATGAAAGTATACGCCATACCACCACCGATAATGAGGGTATCAACCTTTTCCAAAAGGTTGTTGATAACAGAAATCTTTGATGAAACCTTTGAGCCACCAAGAACAGCAACGAGAGGTCTTACGGGGTTGTTTACTGCATTGCCGAGGTATTCAATTTCCTTGTTGATAAGATAACCACCAACAGCCTCGTCAACAAATTCAGTAACACCAACGTTTGAACAATGTGCACGGTGAGCTGTACCAAATGCATCATTTACAAAAACATCACAGAGACTTGCAAGCTCACGGCTGAAAGCTTCTACATTCTTTGTTTCCTCTGCTCTGTATCTTGTGTTTTCAAGAAGAACAACATCGCCCTCGTTCATTTCGGCAACTGCCTTCTTTGCATTGTCACCAACAACGGTATCATCAGCTGCAAAAACAACATCTTTTCCAAGAAGTTCAGAAAGACGCTTTGCCACAGGAGCAAGTGAAAGCTCGGGCTTTGGTTCGCCCTTGGGTTTTCCCATATGTGAGCAAAGAATAACCTTTGCACCATCTTCAATAAGCTTCTTGATTGTGGGAAGAGCCCCTACAATTCTTGTTTCGTCAGTGATTTTGCCGTCTTTGATCGGAACGTTGAAATCACAACGCACCAAAACGCGTTTGCCTTTTGGACAAATATCATCAACTGTTTTTTTGTTCATTTTAAAACCCTCCATATATTTATCTTAATGTTTAATAAATTTCACAAAGTATATTTTACTCCATTTAACAAAATTTATCAAGTATTTTTTGTTAAAATTTTCGCAATCTTTAAATTAAAATATTGTGTGTTATGCCATATTTTTGAGAAGCCTACTCACCCTTGTTCAAAAATTCAAGAATTACATTATTTTCGCAAAGCTGTGAGGCAAATGATGAATTGTTTATTTCAGTCATCACCTTACTGTTCCCGTCAAAAGGCGAAAGCAACACCAAAGCTGCTGCTACGATGTAAAGCACCACAACGCCTATTCCGCCGCCTAAAACCGCACCGCCAAAGCGATTGAACTGTTTTATCACAGGGAGCTTTGTGAAGATATTAAGCACATTTCCAATGAGGCGTATAGCAATTTTGAAAAATATAAGCACCAACAAAAATGCAATTATTTTTATTACCAAGTCTGCAATAGCACCCGAAATACTTGTGGTCGCCGCTTCAACTCCGTCACCTACGTAATTCCATATCATACCCCACGCACCATCGGTTTCTGCGGAAAGACTTCCTGAAATATATTTTTTGCCGATAAAATCCACAAGGTATGTATAGACAACAGTTTTTTTGAGCCATCCTGAAACAATGGGATAAACCCAAAAAGAGAGCATTATAGACAAAACATATGAAACTATACTTATCAGCGATTTCATAAGCCCAGACCTGTATCCTATGGCAATGAACCCTGCAACTATAAAAACAGCCACAATATCCGCAAGCATTTTGCCCCCACCTTTACTTTATTTTTATTATATCTGCACTTGCACTGCCCAAAGACAAAAATTCATCTCTTCCGGCAAAAATCTTTATATTCTTTATGTCCTGACCGGCATCAATTTTGCCTTTCTCTTTTCCTGACGGCGAAAATCTGTATACCCCGTTTATTGTAACCGCCAAAATGCATTCGCCGTTTACGTCAAAGGCTTTTATTTTCCCGTCCGTTTCAAGCCTACCGCGGAGCTTTCCCCGTGAAGAATAACTTTCCAAGATGGTATTGTTTGTTCCACTGTCAAAAGCAAACACCATATTGTTTTCGTTTTCTATATTACATTCAACAGGAGTCTTTCCATCAAAATCAATGACAAACTGCTGTTTTCCGTTCTTTTTGAATGCATAGAACTTCTCATCCGTCACAGCAATAAGTCCGCCACCGTTTTTATATTTAAGTTTCAGCACAATACCGTCAACTTCGGCAATACATTTCGCATCTTCTTTGCCCAAAATATCAACAATCATAATTTTGCTGTATACCTTTTCCTTGTCGGTCATAAGCTGTGCCGCTGCCAGCTCGTTTTTTGAAGATATGTCGATGTCTCCTATATATCCGCTTCCGCTATGCCATTTAAAAAGCTCTTTTCCGCTTTTGTCGAAGACACTTATCACACCTTTGTATCCAAGCTCACTGCTGGATATGGCTATATAACCATTTTTATTCAGTTTTGCCGCAAGTATTTCTCTTTCTGTCTTGATTTGTGAAATAAACTTCTCGTTTTTGTAAAGATAGCTTTGAGTTCCACCCATATCAGCAAGCATAATGAAATTATTTTTCACCATAACGCTGGGCTCTGTAACATTGTTAACAAGGCTGAACACTTCTCTGCCCCGATTATCAATGCTGCGGACACCCTCTTTTCCTACCATCAACATTTCTTTTCCATAATTCACCGAATAATAATTCATTCCTGGCTGAAAACTGACGGAAACCGAGTCAGGTCTTGACAAAAACTTCTGAAATTCCGGATTGGAAAACATCATAACAAGTGTCAGCGCCAACAAAACAAGCACTGCCACTATTCGTTTTTTGCTGAAAACATTTTTAAATGTTTCTTTTTTCTCTCTCATAATATTTACCACTCCAAAACATTTTGGTCATAAAAGACCTCTTTGAGAAAAAGTCCCTCTGGCGGCGCTGTCTGCCCTGCGCCGCGTCTGTCGCATTCACTTATAATCTTCTCTATTTCACCTGCTGTTTTTCGTCCTGTGCCCACCTCAACCAACGTTCCGGCAATAATCCTCACCATATTATAAAGAAAAGCATTTGCCGCAATTTCTATCTTTATTTTCTGCGGTTCTTCCTCATCCCACAGCACCCGGCAAGAGTAAACCGTTCGAACTGTGGTTTTTTGTGAGCCACCCGCTGCCATAAATGCGGAAAAATCGTGAGTGCCACAAAATTTCTCAGCCGCCTTTTTCATTTCTTCTACATCAAGATTATATGGGACGTGCCAGCTGTACTTTTTTTCAAATGGATTTTGTATATTCGAATTCCAGATTCTGTATTCATAGCACTTCCCTTTTGCTGAAAATCTTGCATTAAAATCGTCATCTACCTGACATGCACAAATAACCGAAATATCATCGCTCCCGAGGTGAGTGTTTATGGCATAGGGAAGCCTTTCCACTGGTATGGTAGTTTCGCTTTTGAAATTCAGGACAAACCCAAGAGCGTGAACTCCCGCATCAGTACGGCTACAGCCACAAACCGAAATTTCCTCTTCAAGAAGTTCTGAAAGAACTGTTTCCATACGTTCCTGAACGGTAATTCCATTTTTCTGAAACTGCCAACCGTGGTAATTTGTGCCATCATACATAATTTTAAGAGCAATATTTTTCATAAGATACCTCGCGTCAAGAGTGCCTATAACAAAATATTTAATACAAAAACAAGCATCGCAAAGACCAGAACACAGGTCCAACCCCATACATCAGCCTTGGTCATTTTAAGTTCTTTAAGCCGTGTTCTGTTTTCGCCACCGCGATAACATCTGCATTCCATAGCAACCGCCAAATCATCAGCACGCCTGAACGCTCCCACGAAAAGAGGTATAAGAATTGGAATCATAGCTTTTGCACGGTTTATAATGTTTCCGCTTTCAAAATCAGCCCCACGGGCAGTCTGAGCCTTAATAATCTTCTCTGTTTCCTCCAAAAGTGTTGGCACAAACCGAAGCGCAATGGTCATCATCATAGCAAGTTCGTGTGCCGGAACGCCTATTTTCTTTAAAGGTGAGAGAAGGCGTTCTATGCCGTCAGTAAGTGCTATTGGTGATGTTGTAAGTGTCAGAAGTGATGTTCCCATCACAAGGAAAAATAATCTCAACACCATAAAAATTGCAAGTCTCAAACCCTCAGCGGTTATTTTGAGGAAGCCCCAGTTCCATATTACCCGTCCATTTGTTAAAAACAAATTGAAAACCGCTGTAAAAATAACAAAAATAAGTATAGGTTTTACACCTTTTATCGCATAACCCAGTGGAATTTTTGACGAAAAAATGCACAGTGCGGTAAATATTGCCAAAACGCCATATCCCCAGAAATTTTTTATACAAAAAATCACTGTAATATAGATAACTATGCAAAGAATTTTTGTCCGCGGGTCAAGTCTGTGTATCAAAGAATTTCCCGGAAAATATTGACCAAGGGTAATATCTTTAAGCATTTTATCATCTCTTTTCCTTTGCTTTTAATATTTTTTCAAGTTCTGTCTTTGCCGCAGAAACAGTATATATTCCATCAGGAATAGGCATTCCTGCCTCACGGAGTCTGTCGCACACCTCGGTTATCTGTGGCACGGCAAGTCCCATATTTTTTAGTTCCTTAGCATTCTGGAAAATCTCGTGGGGTGTTCCCTGCATCGCAACCTCCCCTTGATTCATAACCACAATTTTATCAGCTAAACTTGCAATATCCTCCATGCTGTGTGAAACAAGAATAACAGTTATACCAAGTCGACGGTGCATATCCCGTATCTTGCACAAAATCTCGTCTCTGCCGCCAGGGTCAAGCCCCGCTGTTGGCTCATCAAGAATTAAAAGCTTTGGCTCCATAGCAACAACGCCGGCAATGGCAGCTCTTCTTTTTTGTCCGCCAGAAAGGTCAAATGGTGACTTTCCCAAAATTGCATCATCAAGACCCACAAGTTTTGCCGCAAAATGCACACGCCTCTTTATCTCATCCTCAGAAAGTCCCATATTCTTGGGGCCAAAGGCTATATCCTGAAAAACCGTTTCTTCAAACAGCTGATATTCAGGGTACTGCATAACATAGCCTATCTGAAATCTCAACTTCCGCATATTTGTTGTTTTTTCATAAAGGGCTTGTCCGTCAACAGTGATGTTTCCACTGTCGGGCTTTAAAAGTCCTGCCATAAGTTGAATAAGGGTGGACTTTCCTGAGCCTGTATGCCCTATAAGTCCTATGAACTCGCCTGTCCTGAGTTCAAGATTTATATTTTTTACCGCTGCTTTTTCAAAAGGACCGCCACTCATGTATGTATAATCTACGTCTCTTAGTTTAATCACATTCGTTGCCCCCGTCCTTTAAAAAATTCTCTATTTCAGCAGCACATTCTTCCACTGACAGAATATCGCATTTCATCTCAAATCCTGACTTTTTGAGGGAATAAAGAAGTTCTGTTGTCTGGGGAACATCAAGCCCGATTTTTTTGAGTTTTTCCACCTGGGAAAAAATCTCCTTGGGCACACCTTCCATAACAATTTCGCCACGGTCCATAACCACCACTCGGTCAGCCTGAGCCGCTTCTTCCATAAAATGCGTAATCATAACAACCGTCATTTTCTCCTGACGATTGAGTTTTTTCACTGTTTCCATAATTTCGCGTCTGCCAAGCGGGTCAAGCATAGCAGTGGATTCATCCATGACAATAACCTCAGGCTTCATAGCAAGAACCCCTGCAACAGCGATTCTTTGCTTTTGTCCGCCACTGAGCATGCTGGATGAGTGGTCTTTGTACTTTGTCATATTGACGGCATCAAGAGAATAGTCTACTCGCTCACGTATTTCACTTGGCTCAATGCCTAAGTTTTCAGGCGCAAAAGCCACATCCTCTTCAACAATGGTGGCAACAAGCTGATTGTCGGGGTTCTGAAAAACCATACCCACCTTTTGTCTTATGTCATAAAGCGAATTCTCATCCGCGGTATTTATACCGTCAACCATCACGGTTCCGCCCGTTGGCACTAAAATCGCATTTAAGTGTTTGGCGAGTGTGGATTTTCCTGAGCCATTGTGACCAAGAACCGCAAGGAATTCCCCCTTTTTGACACACAAATTTATGCCCTTTAAAACCGAATCGGTTTCATTGGCTTCAGCGTCATTATAGGAAAATTCCAAATCCTTTATTTCAATAATTATATCTGTATTTTTTTCTGTTTTATCCAAAAGTTTCACCTTCATTTTTTACAGATGTCGTTTATTTCCACCAACGTCCCGAATATCCACAGGGAAGCACAAGTCCGTTTTTTACAACCGGAAGACCAACTTCATCAACCGCAGAATTCCCGCCAAACTTTTTCTTGAGAGTCATTTTGTAAATATTTTCAAGAACTCCGCCTGAAAGTCCGGTAGTATAAGAATTTATCAAGAAGAACAAGGGATCGTCCGACAAAACCTCCATACAAAGCTTCACAAGGTCAAAAAGCTCGTCTTCAATTTTCCATACCTCACCTGACGGACCTCTTCCATAAGAAGGCGGATCCATAATCACCGCATCATATTTTCTTCCACGTCTGATTTCACGCTCGGTAAACTTTTTCACATCATCAACAATATACCTGATAGGACGGTTTTCAAGACCTGACAGCACCGCATTTTCCTTTGCCCAGGAAACCATTCCTTTTGACGCATCCACATGACAAACCGCAGCCCCCGCTGCTGATGCCGCCATAGTAGCACCGCCAGTATATGCAAAAAGATTGAGCACATTCACATTTTGACGACCTGATTTTCTTATAATATCCGAAAACCAGTCCCAGTTTGTAGCTTGCTCAGGGAATAGTCCTGTGTGCTTAAAGCCCATCATTTTGATGCCGAACTTAAGCTTTCCATAATTAACGGTCCAGCTTTCGGGCATACCCTTCCGACTTTCCCAATGTCCGCCGCCGGTATTGCTGCGGATATAGTGTGCATCAGCTTCCAGCCAGATTTTGTTTGCCTTTTCGCCTTCTGTATCCCACACAATTTGTGGGTCAGGACGTCTTAAAACAATATTCCCCCAGCGTTCAAGCTTTTCGCCGCGGCTTGTGTCAAGAAGTTCATAATCCTTCCATTTATCTGATAAAAACATAGCTTTCCTCTTTTTAAGAATTTATAATTTCTTTCACTGCATCAATAGCATTTTTAAGGTATGGTGTGCTGTCAATAGCCTCAACCTGACCCGCATCACAACGTGATGCAATCTCGGCTTTCATAGGTATCTTTCCAAGAGCCTTAAGTCCTGCATTTTTTGAAACCTCGTCAATTTTGCTTTCGCCAAAAATACTGATTTTTTCGGAGCAAGCGGGACACTCTACATAGCTCATATTTTCAACCAATCCAAGAATGGGAATATTCATCATCTTTGCCATATTAACAGCCTTTTCAACAATCATTGAAACAAGCTCCTGAGGAGATGTTACAACAATTATCCCATCAACGGGAAGAGACTGAAAAACTGTCAGTGGAACATCGCCTGTTCCTGGGGGCATATCCACAAACATACAGTCAACATCCTCCCACAAAACATCGGTCCAGAACTGTTTGACAGTTCCGCCGATAACAGGTCCACGCCAAACAACCGGGTCGGTATCATTTTCAAGAAGAAGATTTATTGACATAATCTTTGTACCACCACGGCTGACCTTTGGCAAAATCCCATACTCTGTACCCTCAGCCTTTGCAGTTATACCAAAAAGCTTAGGGATAGATGGGCCTGTAATATCTGCATCAAGGATTGCTGTGCGGTATCCTTCTCTTTGTACTCCTGCTGCCATGAGAGAGGTAACGAGAGACTTACCTACCCCGCCTTTTCCGCTTACTATTCCAATCACTTTTTTTACATTGCTCATTGAGTTGCATGGAGCAAGGAAGCTTTGTTCTTCCTTTCTGGAGCTGCAGTTTTCACCACAACTTGAACAATTATGTGTGCAATTTTCACTCATTTTATCAAATCCTTTCTGTCTTAAAATCCTCTCAGTGCCGCTGCCAGCTGGTCATCTGATTCAACCTCAGCTGTTCTTATTGTGTCATACAAATTCATTTGTGTTGTTATATCAAGAACTCCATAAGGGAACAGCTTTTTTGACAGCTGGAAATTGTGAACCGCAATTTTAAGATTTTCATCATAAACGTTATTTATTTCGCCCACAAAGAGTTCCAGAGTCTCAAGCATTTCCTTTGCCATTTTCACTTCTTCGCCTTTGTCTCCCACTTTGTAAACCTTATTTAGCTTAAAAAAGTCATACTTTGACATATCAACAGGCTTTGAAGAATTTTCTACTCGCACATCAGGCATAATGCCCATTTTGTGAATATTGTTTCCAAGAGGTGTCAGGTAATACGCAACTGTAAACTTTATCATTGCCCCGTCGCTAAGTGCCCTGAGGGATTGAACAGTGCCTTTTCCAAAAGTCTTTTCCCCTACAACCCTAGCAACACCGTTCTCTTTGAGCGCTGCAGTAAGCACCTCTGATGCACTTGCACTCATACCGTTTGCAAGGATAGCAATGTTGTAATCAGTTTTCTTTCCTGTGGCTTTATAAACCTTGTCCAAAAGGTCTATTTTGTGGTCTTCTGTTGTAATAATCTGTCCGTCTTCAAGGAACATATCGGCGATTAAAACCGCCTGATCAAGATAGCCGCCACCATTGTTTCTAAGGTCAATCACTATATTTTTGACGCCTTTTTCATCAACCTCTTTCATTATTTCTTCAAATTCTTTTGCCACGTTTTCAGTAAATGAATAAATGGAAATCTTTGCGACTTTCTTGTCTTCATCTTCCAATATTTCAAGGTCTGTAGCAGGTGCAACCACCGTTTCACGCACAACACTGAAAACAATGGGGTCAGAAAATCCCGAACGCAAAACCTTTATTTTTACAGTTGTACCCTCTTGCCCACGAATATAATTTATCGCTGTTTCAAACTCTACATCTCGCAAGTCAATGTTGTCAGCACCAATTATTATATCCCCTGACTTTATGCCCGCCTTTTGAGCAGGTGAATCTGGGATAGGACTTGAAACAATGAGATTTCCATTGTCGGACAAGATATTTACACCTATACCTACAATCTCTTCACCCAAATCTTCCATAAGGGCTTTTGCCTCTTCTTTTGTATAATAAGCAGAATTTTCGTCCACTGATTCAACCATTGTTCGCATAGCTTTTTCGTAAAGTTCGTGGTCATCACCAATCAGTTCTTCAAGCACCTTTACATACAAATCATCCTCGAAAAGATTATTATATCTGCCGAAAACCGAAATATTCTTTGCTGTACTTTCGATAATTTCAGCATAGGTGGGAGTCTTTTCTTCCTGAGCAGATATTTGCACACATGAAAGAACCATCAAAAACGATATGCATATCGCCATCAAATTCTTTGCAAATTTTTTCATCAATCTCAACTCCTCAAATTTTTACATTTTTTCAGGGGCTTCAATTTTAAGCATCTTAAGAACGCCCGAAATCACAATTCTTACACTGTCAACTATCTTAAGACGTGCATTCATTAACTCCTCATCTTCCACTTTCACGCGGCATGCGTTGTAGAAGGTATGAAAAGCAGCTGCCAAGTCAATGACATATCTGGTAATTTTTGCGGGTTCACGGGTTTCCGCAGCAGCTCGGATTTCCTCCGGCAAATCGCAGAGCTTTTTAAGGAGCGCAATTTCCTCTTTTTCTTTTAAAAGCTCAGGTGAAATGTCTGACATAGACTTAACGCTTATGCCCTCTGCCTCCAAAAGTCTTATTATGCTACAAATTCTTGCATGAGCATACTGAACATAAAATACGGGATTTTCACTCTCCTGCTTAACAGCCAAATCAAGATCAAAATCAAGATGGCTGCCTGCCATTCTCATATTGAATAAAAATCTTGCCGCATCAACAGACACGTCATCAAGAAGGTCTGTAAGTGTAATCGCCTTTCCCGTACGCTTTGACATTCTCACAGCCTCGCCGCCTTGGGTAAGACGTACAAGCTGCATAATAGAAACCTCAAACTTGTCAGGATCAATCCCGACAGCTGCCAATGCTGCTTTCATTCTTGCAATATGTCCGTGGTGGTCAGCACCCCACACATCAATACAAAGGTCAAAACCACGTGTTTCTATTTTGTTGATGTGGTATGCAATATCCGCCGCAAAATATGTTGGAATACCGTTGTTGCGCACCAGAACCTCGTTCTTTTCAAGCCCCATTTTCTCACAGTTTATCCACACAGCACCGTCTTCTTCATAGGTATAGCCAGCTTTAGTCAAGCGGTCAATAGCCTCCTGCACCTTTCCCTCCTTGTGAAGCACACTTTCTCTGAACCATACATCATAATAAATCCTGTATTTCTCAAGGTCGGTTTTCAGGGATGCTACATTTTTTTCAAGAGCATAGGCAACAAGAGCAGCCTTTCTCTCTTCTGAAGATGCATCAATATACTTGTCTCCCTCAATTTCAATAAACTTTTTAGCATGTTCCTTTATGTCGTCACCGTGATAGCCGTCTTCTGGGAACTCTACTGCTTCCTCGCCCTTTATCGCCTGAATATATCTTGCCTCAAGGGACTTTCCAAATTTTTCGATTTGGTTTCCTGCATCATTGACATAAAACTCACGGGTAACATCATAGCCAGCATATTCAAGGACACTTGCCATACAGTCACCAAGAGCACCACCACGGGCATTTCCCATATGCATCGGACCTGTTGGGTTCGCACTTACAAATTCAACCATAACCTTTTTGCCCTTGCCCATATCAATTCTGCCGTAATCTTCGCCCTGTTCTTCAATTTCACAAAGGACATTATAAAGTCTTGCATTTGACAGATAGAAGTTTATAAATCCGGCACCTGCAACCTCAACCTTTTCGATTTCGTCATTCTTTTCGATTTCACTGGCAATCTCTTCAGCAATTTTTCTTGGGGGAAGACGAAGTTCCTTTGCAAGCATCATCGCCACATTGCACGCAAAATCACCATGCTGTTCATCCTTGGGAATTTCAAGCTGAATTTTTTCTGCTATATCCAGTCCCTCAGGAACAACGAATGCATCCCTTGCCGCCGCTTTATTAAACGCCTCTATCACTGCCTGTCCGATTTTTTTCTTTGAATTTTCTATAATGCTCATTTTAGTCTCCATTCCGCCCCGAATACTTTCAGGGAATATTTTCATTGGTTTATGCTAAATTTTTGGTAACCGTAAGATTAAGCTTATTCACAAAATAATCACAGTTGTCTATATCAAGTACATATTCAATCTTTATGTTTCCACCATCAGCACCAAGATTATTTTCAATCAGCACCGGATTTACTCCCACGGGGATTACTCCGTATGGCGTCTGGTAATTGCACAAAGACTTTTCGCCAAGTCGAAATTCCATTTTGGTGTTGTACTTTCCGTGACGCATCATACTGACACTGTCCTGTGATACCTTGATTGTTGTAGTGGTATCTTCAAAGCCTGTCAATTCACTTTCTTCATAAACAATATAAAACTTTCCGTTTCTTTTTGCAAACTTTCCTTTTGTCTGAAGCTCTATTTCGTTTGTTTCTTCTTCGCCCTCTGCACTTTGCAAAGTTTTAAGAAGAATCATTGCATTGTTTTCCATTATATCAAAACCCTTCAATGTCTATTTTTTCAACACTTTCTTTGATTGGTCTGTCCAAGAACATACTGCCCAATGCCGAAAATTCCTCAACCGAATCACTTACAAAATATCGGTATGCCCCGTTTTTCCCATCTTCATTGAGCAATTTTTTTTCATTTAAGAAATCATATGCAGCACGTGCCGCCACCGCCCCTGAATCAATAAGTGTCACATCTTTCCCCATAACGTCACCAATCACTGATTTTAAGAGGGGATAGTGTGTGCAGCCAAGAATAAGTGTATCAATTTCTTTTTCTTTCATTTCGTCAAGATATTCACTTGCAATAATCCTTGTTGCCTCGCTATCAACATAGCCATTTTCGACCAACGGCACAAACATAGGACAAGCCTTCCCAAAAACCTCAGCATCGGGACAAATGTCTTTTATGTTTGACACATATTTACCATACTTTATGGTGGCGCCTGTACCAAGGACACCAATCCTTTTGTTTTTTGTGGCAGCCACCGCAGCTCTTGCCGCTGGCTCTACCACGCCCATAATTTTAGCATCACTTTCATCCGCAATCCAAGGAAGCGCCGCACTGCTGGCTGTTCCGCAGGCAATGATTATCGCTTTTATATCAAAAGTTTTCAAAAACCTTATATCTTGTCTTACGTATTTAATAATAGTATCACGACTTCTGGTACCATAAGGAACTCTTCCCGTATCACCAAAATAAATAACGTCTTCGTTTGGCATTATTTTCATTATTTCTTTGACACAAGTAAGTCCACCAAGTCCCGAATCAAAAACGCCAATAGGCCTTTTGTCCATTTTTATCAATCCTCTCTCGAAATGGCAAGCTGTATATGTTTGTCAATGACCTCTGTCATAGAAAGTCCTGACGCTTCCCACACTTTTGGATACATACTTATAGGGGTAAATCCCGGTATGGTATTTATCTCGTTGAGGTAAATATCACCCGTTTCCTTATCCACAAAGAAATCCACCCTTGAATGGCCTCTGCATTCACAAATCTTGTATGCTTTTATGGCATATTCCTTTATTTTAGCTTCGGTTTCTTTATCGACAGGCGCAGGAATTATCAGCTTTGAATCTTCGCATTCATACTTTGCTTCAAAGTCATAGAACTCTTTTGCCGGTTTGATTTCGCCAAGAACAGTCGAGGTTTCAGGCTCTAAATTTCCCATTACGCCGCATTCTACCTCACGGGCATTTATGCATTCCTCAATCAAAACTTTGTAATTGTGTTCTAGTGCAAGGGCAATTCCGTCTTCAAGCTCTTTTCGGTTTTGTGCCTTGGTAACACCAACAGACGAGCCTGCCGATGACGGTTTGATGAACATAGGATAGCCAAGCTTTTCTTCAATCTTTTCAAAATCAGGTTTTTGACCAAGCTTTAGTTCCACCCAGTCTGCCTGAGGGATGCCCGCTTTTTCAAAAAGTATCTTTGCAATGCATTTATCCATACAAGCCGCACTTCCGATTACGCCGCTTCCCACATAAGGAATTCCCGCAAGTTCACAAAGTCCGGGGATTGTTCCGTCTTCACCATTCTTGCCGTGAATAACCGGATAAACCACATCTATACCTATCTTTGTAGTGCCGCCATCTCTCATCACCAAAAGAGCTTTGTCGCATCTGTCGGGTGAAAGAACTGCCGGAACAGTCTTTTCACTTTCCCAACTGTGTTCACGGATTTTCTGAACTTCACCATCATACAAAAGCCATCTTCCGTCTCCAGTGATGCCCACCGCAAAAACATTGTATTTACTGCGGTCAATGCTATCAAGCACAGCTGATGCTGAAACCTCTGAAACACTATGTTCAGATGAAACCCCGCCAAACAACACACAAATATTTTTCTTTTCCATAAAACATCTATCCTTTACAAATAATTTTAACTCACAACAGCTAAAAAATCAATATGTATAAAGCCAAAAATATATGTCAACACTTTCCTTGAAATCATTGTTTTTCTAAACAAAACCACGAAAGGATGAATTTTTTGCAGTATATAAACAAATCACGGCTTATTTTTCTCTTTATTTTACTTATTTTAGTTTTTTCATTACTTATAACCTATGCAAAAAGCACAGTTCAAAACATTTCAAACTCTGTTCTTCGACTTCACATTGTAGCAAACAGTAATGATGCTTTCGACCAGTCGCTTAAAATCTCTGTCCGAGACAAAGTCTTGAATGAAACCTCGCATCTTTTTCAAAATACCCACTCAGCAGACGAAGCAAAAGCTCTTGCAAAAAAACACTCTGCTCTTATTCAAAAAATCGCTGAAGACGAAATCAACCACCTTGGATTTGACTATCCCGTAAATGTCTCAGTAACCGAATGCGCCTTTCCCACAAAAGTCTATGGCGATATTGCGCTACCCTGCGGCAGATATAATGCCGTAAAAATCGAGATTGGAAAGGCGAAAGGCGAAAACTGGTGGTGCGTTATGTACCCGCCTCTGTGCTTCACCGATGGGATAATTTCTGCCCCCGATGAAACAAAAGCAAAGCTGCGTGATACACTGTCCCAAGATGAATACAATCTTGTGACCAATACGCCAAGCGGAACTGTTCCTGTTGAAGTTCGTTTCAAGCTTGTTGAAATCTTTCAAAAGCTCATTAAAGGGGCAAATTTGCAATAGCATTGAGGGACATATCTCCTCTTGCGCCTCTGCTATACTCATAAAAAGCTGCACAGCCAATCATTGCTGCATTGTCGGTGCAAAAACCGAGTGATGGGCAGGCAAACTCCATACCCTTTGATTTTGCCAAAGACTCAACCTTTTCACGAAGCTCAGCATTTGCGGCAACGCCGCCCGCAAGAGCAAGCTTTTTCACCCCGTATTTTTCTGCACATTCAATAAGATGCTGGCTTAAAACATCCGTCACTGCCGCCTGAAACGAAGCCGCAACATCCGCCTTATTTATGTCAATTTCTTTTTGCTCAGCGTTGTGGACATAGTTTATAACTGCTGTTTTCACACCGCTGAAGCTGAAATCAAATCCGTCTTTTCCCATATTTACTCTTGGGAATTTTATTGCATCAGGGTTTCCCTCTTTTGCACATTTTTGGATTGCAGGGCCACCGGGATAACCCAGTCCCAAAACCCTTGAGACCTTGTCAAAGGCTTCCCCTGCCGCATCGTCGCTTGTTTTTGCAAGCACCTCATATTCGGTATAGCTCTTTACATAAACAATATGACTGTGCCCTCCCGATGCCACAAGGCAAATGAACGGTGGCTTGAAGTCTGGATTTTCAATATAATTCGCCGAAATGTGTCCTTTTATGTGATGCACAGGAACAAGAGGCTTTTTGGCAGCAAAGCTGAGAGCCTTAGCGCTTGACACTCCCACAAGAAGCGCCCCTACAAGTCCTGGACCATAAGTCACCGCTATGGCATCGACATCATCAATGGTCGTGTTGGCATCTGATAGTGCTTTATCCACCACACTGCTTATATTTTCAATATGCTTTCTTGATGCAACCTCAGGCACAACCCCGCCAAACTCTTTATGCAATTCAATCTGAGTATTTATAACATTCGAAAGGACATTTATGCCGTCTTCAACCACTGCTGCGGCCGTTTCGTCACAGGAACTTTCAATAGCAAGTATCTTCATTGTTCTCCTCCTCAAATTTTTTTTGCATAAGATATGCATCCTCACGGTTTTCATAGTAATTCTTTCTCATACCGCTTTGCACAAATCCCATTTTTTCATAAAGCTTTATTGCAGGGATATTCGAAACCCTGACCTCAAGGTTTATTTCGGATATTTTTTCTGCCTTACAAAATTCAATCAGGCACGAAATAAGGCTTTGTGCAATCCCACGTCTTCTGTAACTCTCAAGCACAGCCACATCAATGATATCCGCCGCCCCACAAATATTCCAAAGTCCTGCATAGCCAAGGACTTTTTCATTTTCCATCGCTACAAAGTAGGTGGCTATTTTATTTTCAAATTCTTTCTGGAAAGTAGCCCTTGCAAAGCCACTGTTAAAGCACTGTTCCTCAACCGCTACAAGCCCCTCAAGGTGATTTCTTTCCATAAGCATATATTCTATCATAACTTCATTCTTTCTATAAGACCTTTAAGCTGCAGGGCACATTTTCTGTAAACCTCATTATCGCCGCCATAAGGGTCAGCAATTTCACCCATTTCGCCAACAAACTCTGTTATTGTTTGGACATTGTATTTGTCAGGAATGCTCACTTTGTGACTTTTTGTCATAGTAAGAATAATATCCGAATTTTCAAGCATTTGGTAGGTAAGCTGACGCGAACTGTGGCTTTTTATATCTACACCAAACTCTGTTGCGGCGTTGATTGCATTTTCTGACGCTTTGCCTCTGCCTGCAAAAAGTCCTGCCGATGCAGAAACTGCATTTTTCCCTGATATGTTGAATATACCCTCTGCCATTGGGCTTCTGCAGGTGTTTCCTGTACATACAAACAACACAGATTTAGCCGTCTCCGCATTTATAATTCGAGCCGCCGCCGCTTTATAAAGGCGGTTTTTTACTGCCCTCCAAAGACCATCATCGGGGATTTCAGGCGCATAAATTTCTTTCACTCTCAAATTGTCACATTCACGGAGTATATCAAAAAGCCTGTGTGCCGCATCTTTCGGTGATTTTTCACTGCCAAGAGACAAAACATTTGCATCACCAAAATCCGCATTTATCATTTCATCAAATGCCATTACCGCAACGGATGTAACGCAGCTTCTTCTTTTTATAAACTCAGCTCTTTTTTCATTCTCACCACTTAAGATATAAACCTGCCCTTTGGGTGAATAATGTTTATATTTCATTCCCGGCGCCTTTGGTATATCGTCTTTTTTGAGTTCACTTGATATAAGAACTTTGCCAAGTACATCACTTAATTCTTCTCTTGAAACGCCACCGGGTCTCAATATAGTTGGCACTTCAGACGTCATATCAAGAACTGTTGATTCAACCCCAACCTCAGAGTCTTCACCTTTGATAATCCCCGAAACCTTTCCGTTCATATCACAAAAGGCATGAGAAAAAGATGTTGGACTTGGACGCCCCGAAACATTGGCACTAGGCGCCGCAACGGGTACACCGCATTCTCTTAAGAACGCCATCGCAGTTTCATCCTTTGGTATTCTGATACCCACAGTGTCAAGCCCTGCTGACACCTCATCTGGTATACAATCTTTCTTTTTAAAAATCATGGTAAGAGGTCCGGGACAAAATTTCTCCGCCAAAACCTTTGCGCTCTTTGGAATATCCTTTGCAAACCTCTCCGCATCCTCAAAATTTGCAATATGTACGATTAACGGGTTATCAGATGGTCTCCCTTTTGCCTCAAAAATTTTTTTCACAGCCAAAGAATCAAGGGCATTCGCTCCAAGACCATAAACCGTTTCGGTAGGGAAAACCACAGTTTCTCCTTTTTGGATAAGCTCTGCAGCTGCCTTTAAATCTTCAGTTTTATTTTCAAAAATTCTTGTTTCCATAGAAACAAACCTCTTCTCCTATGATTCACCTTGCAGCTTCAATTTCTCACTTTGGTCTGTGGTGATAAGTGCATCGATTATTTCGTCAATATCACCATTCATAATAGCTTCAATCTTGTAAAGTGTAAGACCAATTCGATGGTCAGAAACTCTTCCCTGAGGGAAGTTGTATGTCCTTATTCTTTCACTTCTGTCACCTGTTCCAACCTGACTCTTTCTGTCTGCAGCTATTGCTTCCTGCTGTTTTTGAAGTTCTGCCTCATAAAGTCTTGAACGAAGAACCTTCATCGCTTTATCCTTATTTTTGTGCTGAGAACGTTCATCCTGACACTCAACAATCACACCAGTCGGGATATGTGTTATACGGATTGCAGATTCTGTCTTGTTGACGTGCTGACCACCTGCACCGCTGGCACGGTAGGTATCAATCTGGAGGTCTGCAGGGTTTATCTCAAAGTCAACCTCTTCAGCCTCGGGAAGCACAGCAACAGTAACAGTTGATGTGTGAATTCTGCCCTGAGATTCGGTTTCAGGAACACGCTGAACACGATGTACACCGCTTTCATACTTGAGACGGCTGTATGCCCCCTGCCCCTCAATCATAAAGGATACTTCCTTTATTCCACCGATGCCAATTTCACTGAGGTTCATAACCTCTGTCTTCCATCTTTTGCTTTCAGCATACATTGAATACATACGATAAAGATCAGCCGCAAAAAGCGCCGCTTCATCACCGCCTGCACCACCGCGGATTTCCACAATAACGTTTTTGTCATCGTTGGGGTCCTTTGGAAGAAGCAAAATCTTGAGTTCTTCTTCAATGTGACCGATGTTTTCCTTTGCCAAAGAAATCTCCTCCTGAAGCATTTCTTTAAACTCCTTATCGGTTTCAGGATCATCAAGCATAGCCCTTGCATCTTCAATGGTGTTCATATTTGTTTTGTATTCTTTATACTTTTCCACGATTGGCGTCATATCTGAATGCTCCTTGCAGAGCTTTCTCCAGTTGTCCATATCCGCCATAACAGCAGGGTCACTGATTTTTGCCGCCAGTTCTTCGTGCTGTTTCTCTATAAAAGATAATTTATCAAACATATTATGTTTCCTTTCTGCCTCTATTTCTCAATCTCACCACGCGAAAGTGCCGTGAGATATGCATTTATAAATCCGTCAAGGTCACCATCCATAACGGCACCGGTATTTCCTGTTTCAAAATTTGTTCTGTGGTCTTTAACCATACTGTATGGGTGGAAAACGTATGAACGAATCTGGCTTCCCCAGCCGATTTCCATCTGAACACCCTTAAGGTCCTCAATCTTTTCTTTCTGCTCACGTTCCGCAATTTCAGCAAGCTTTGACTTTAGCATTTTCATCGCCATGTCACGATTTTTGTGCTGTGAACGCTCGTTCTGGCAAGTAACCACAACCCCTGTGGGAATATGCGTTATACGAATTGCTGACTCGGTCTTGTTGACATGCTGACCTCCCGCACCACTGGCACGATAGGTATCCACCTTCAAATCATCGGGGCTTATATTGATTTCAATGTCATCATCAATCTCCGGCATTACATCAAGGGATGCAAAAGACGTATGGCGCCTGCCGGATGAATCAAAAGGCGAAATTCGTACCAGACGGTGAACACCTTTTTCGCACTTGGCATAACCATAGGCATTGACGCCCTCAATCCTGAACGTCACGCTTTTGATACCCGCTTCTTCGCCATCAAGAAAGTCAATGGTTTCGGTCTTGAACCCACGACGTTCTGCCCACCTGGTGAACATACGATAAAGCATCTCACACCAGTCCTGAGCCTCTGTTCCACCAGCGCCAGCGTGAAGAGTCAATATTGCATTATTCCCGTCATATTTTCCTGAAAGTAGGGTCTCAAGCTTCATTGCGCTCAAATTCTCTGAAAGCTCCGAAAACCCTGACTTAACTTCGTCAAGAACACTTATGTCATCTTCTTCAATGGCAAGAGCAACAAGTGTTGTGAGATCATCCCATTCAGAATAAAGCGTTTCATAACGCTCAATCTTGTTTTTTAGTCCCTTTATCCTTTGCATAATCTTGCCTGCATTTTCCATATCGCTGTAAAAATCAGGCTCCATTGTTTTTGCATCAAGTTCACTTATTTCTTCCATAGTTTTTTCTATGTTAAAGTGAATCCCTCAAATCTGTAATATCATTTTTCATTCCGTCAAGCTGAAGCTTGTATTCATCAAACTCTATCACATTTTCACATCCTTTAAAGAAATTTTTTATTGTCTAATTATTCTCTTTGTCAAGACAGCAATGCTTATATTTTTTGCCGCTGCCACAAGGACACGGGTCATTTCTTCCCACCTTTTCACTTTTCACAACCGGCTTTTTTTCAACAGTTCCGTCACCGCCGTGATTTGCCGCTATTGGTTTTGCAACTTGAGTTCTTTCGATTTTTGATTCTAAAACTATGTGGAAAAGCTGTCGCACTGTTTCTTCCTTTATGACAGCAATCATCTCTTCAAACATATCCATAGCTTCAAACTTATATTCAATCACCGGATCACGCTGTGCATAAGCCCGTAGGTTTATACCTTGACGAAGCTGCTCCATAGCATCGATGTGGTCCATCCACTTTGCATCAACAGTGCGAAGAAGAATTATACGTTCAATTTCACGAATTCTATCACCGAACATTTCTTCCTTTTCGGCATATTTTTTGAGGACCTTTTCCATCATAAGTTCCACAAAGGATTCGATTGTCATGCGGTCAATATCGTACGGGTCAAAACTTAATTCGCCGACATCAAATCTGCCAAACACCTCAGTAAGCCGTGCCCTGATGCCATCCCAGTTCCAATCCTCTGCGTGCGGGCATTCCGCCGCACCGGTGGTTGCAATTTCTTCAAGGACACTTCTCATCATCTTCACAATAGACTCTTTTATGTCCTCCCCATCAAGAACTTCATTCCTCTGAGTGTAAATCATTTCACGCTGCTGATTGTTCACATCGTCATAATTTAAGACGTGCTTTCTTATATCAAAGTTTCTGCCCTCAACTCTGCCTTGTGCCACCTCAATAGCATTTGAAAACATACGGCTGTCGATTGCCTGAGTTTCATCAAATCCCGCAATTTCAAGAATACGGTTTATACGTTCTGCCGCAAAGAGCCTTAGAAGGTCATCTTCAAGAGACAGGAAGAATCTCGATTTTCCCGTATCCCCCTGACGTCCCGCACGGCCACGGAGCTGATTGTCAATTCTTCGACTTTCGTGACGTTCTGTGCCGATTATATAAAGGCCTCCCGCTTCCAAAACCTCTTTTTGTTCAGGCTCGATTTCAGCTTTATATTTGCTGTTAAGTTCAGAGAAAGTTCGCCTTGCCTCGATAATTTCTTCATTGTCGGTTTCAGCAAATCCTGTAGCCTGAACAATCATTTCAGGAGAAAATCCCATATTCGTCATTTCACGTTTAGCAAGAAACTCCGCATTTCCGCCAAGGATAATATCAGTACCACGACCTGCCATATTTGTTGCAATAGTAACAGCGCCACGCTTGCCCGCCTGAGCAATAATTTCAGCTTCCTTTTCGTGGAGCTTGGCATTGAGCACATTGTGCTTGATTCCCCTTTTCTTCAGCATAGCACTGAGCTTTTCGGATTTGTCAATGGAAACTGTGCCAATGAGCACCGGCTGACCCTTGCTGTGAGCATTAGCAACTTCTTCAATAACCGCGTTGTATTTGGCATTTTCGGTTTTATACATAATATCGGGAAGGTCAACCCTCTGCATAGGACGGTTGGTGGGAATTTCCACAACATCAAGACCATATATATCACGGAATTCCATTTCTTCAGTAAGTGCCGTACCAGTCATGCCTGAAAGCTTGTCATAGAGCCTGAAAAAGTTCTGGAAAGTGATGGTAGCAAGAGTTTTGCTCTCATTCTCAACCTTAACTCCCTCTTTTGCTTCAATCGCCTGATGAAGACCGTCGCTGTAACGTCTTCCGAACATTAAACGTCCTGTAAATTCATCAACGATTATAACCTGACCATCTTTCACCACATATTCGCGGTCACGCTTCATAACGCCGTTTGCTTTTATCGCCTGATTGATGTGATGTGAAATGGTAGCGTTTTCAGGGTCGGTAAGATTTTCAATCCCAAAAGCCGCCTCGGCCTTTTTTACACCATTTGGTGTAAGAATTGCAGTTTTTGCCTTTTCATCAACAACATAATCAACATCGCTGTAAACATCTTCTGCCTCTTCCTTGCTGTCGGTTTCTACAACTGTGCGATATTTGAGAGTTTTGGCAAAATGATTTGCACTGTCATAAAGAGCTGTCGACTTATCGCCAACACCTGATATAATCAGCGGTGTTCTTGCTTCATCAACCAATATGCTGTCCACCTCGTCAACGATTGCAAAGCTGTGACCCCGCTGAACACGATGTTCTTTGTAAATAACCATATTATCACGAAGATAGTCAAAGCCCATCTCGTTGTTCGTGCCATAAGTGATGTCTGCCGCGTATGCAGTCTTTCGTTCAGCATTATCTTTTTCGTGAATAATAAGACCAACACTGAGACCAAGAAAATTGTAAAGTTTTCCCATCCACTCGCTGTCACGCTTCGCAAGGTAGTCATTGACAGTAACAATGTGCACACCTTTTTCCGTAAGAGCATTGAGATATGCAGGGAGTGTTGCAACCAACGTTTTTCCCTCGCCGGTTTTCATCTCGGAAATTCTGCCCTGATGAAGAACAATTCCACCGATAATCTGTACTCTGAAATGCTTCATTCCAAGAACTCGCCAGGATGCCTCACGGCAAACCGCAAAAGCCTCGGGCAAAATATCGTCAAGTGTCTCTCCCTCAGCGAGTCGTTTCTTAAATACACTTGTCATTTCACGAAGCTCGCTGTCAGATTTTTTCTGCATTTCACTTTCAAGCTCCATTACCTTGTCAGCAATGGGGTATATTCTTTTGAGTTCACGTTCACTGTACGTGCCGATAAACCTTTCTATAAGTCCCTTTATACTCATTATCAGACCTCCGCGTCCAACTTATATTTTTATAGGAATACAATCTATTTCAGTATACCACACTTTCTCAAAATACACAAGTGTTCTTTCATAAATCTTTGCCAATATTTTGGAATATATTTCATTTTTTTGCCTATACTGTTACTAAGACTATAAAGAAGAAAGGGTGATTTTATGTTTTCAGCAATTTCCGGTGGTTTGTCTTTAGGTTTAAACAAAATCACAATACCAAAAAAACGCATTCCTGACCCCAAAGACAAACAGCGCGAGGCCCTGAGATCAAGCATCGAACATACAAAAACAAATTTGGCATATGCCATCGAAAATTTCAACAACGTCACAGAACCAAAGCTTGTGGATTTTTACATTTATCGCATACAATCGGAGCAAACGAGGTTTGAACAGCTTCTTGCAGAATACAAAGCTCTTGAAGATATTGACTGACCTTTAAACTTTTTTGGAGAAACCCGGAATTTTTTTGAAAAAAGGCTTGCATTTTATTAAAAGGTGTGCTACAATAAATAATCGTTGGCAGCGACATTACTTTTGCTGCGGTATGCGCCAGTAGCTCAGCTGGATAGAGTGACTGGCTACGAACCAGTAGGTCAGGGGTTCGAGTCCCTTCTGGCGCACCAAACTCCCGGACGTTTGTTTCGGGAGTTTATTTTTTTAGAATTTTTGCCGCGCCAAGCGACGGATTGGAGCAAATTATGTATACAATTAAAGAAAAGGGTTGTCCCGATACCCCGGTTATTACCCTGACAGACTATATCAACACAAATGGTTATTATCCAAAAGTTGAGTTTAGCGTATGCTACAGCGAGAAGGGTTTTCACGTACATTTCGTAGCACACGAGAAAAACCCCAAAGCCACCGTCACCAAACATTTTGGTCCGGTTCACCTTGACAGTTGCATTGAATGGTTTGTTTTTTTTGACCCTCAGCACTGCGACAGGTATTTCAATTTTGAAGTTAATCCAAACGGAGCTATGAGCGTCTCTTTCCGCAAGGACAGATATGACAAAATTGTCCTCACCGAAGAAGACCTTGAAATGCTTGGCATAAAAACCGAAATTTTTGATGAATTCTGGACAGCAGACTACACTGTTACCTTTGACTTTATAAAAAAATACATACCAGATTATGAATTTAGGAAAGGAATGGTTCTCCCCTCAAATGTTTACAAATGCGGTGACGAAACCGAATTCCCCCACTGGGGCTGTTGGTGTATGGTAAATAGAGAAAAACCTGACTTTCACAAGCCCGAATATTTCGGCACAATGGTTATTGAATAATTTTTTAAACGGCAGATACTCACTGCCGTCTTTTTTTGTTACACTTTTGTAAATATTTTTTTATTTACTTTGCTTTTTATTTTTGCTATACTTATATCATCAACATTTTTAGGATGTGTATATTTATGAAAACAAAAAGACTGACAAAAATTCTATATAGCGCTTTTCTCACGGCAAGCATTGTTTTATCTCCCCTCGGGAGCCTTGCCTCTACTTTGGGTAGCACAAAAATTGACGGCTACGCCCTTCAAATAGGCGAAGGCATAAATTTCACCCACAATCTGTTTTTCAGCGACCAGTCAGGGGTAGGACAGCAGAGCGAAAACTATATAACATATACCCCAAACGATGTGGTTTTCCCCACCATTACTTATGGCGATGCGCTTTATGGAGGAAACACACTTTCAAACCAGATTTCACTTTTCGAAAAAAAGGGCAAGGATGTTCTGGCAGGGACAAATGCTGATTATTTTTCGCTCCAGACTCTTGTTCCTATGAGCAACGCAATAGTTGATGGAAAAATCCTAACGAAAGACGCCTCCGGTCAGGACGGCATAGGAATTTTGCCTGACGGCACCGCCTTTATCTCATATTTCTACCTCAATTCTGTTTTACAAAAAGAAGACGGCAGCGAGCTTAACATCTACAACATAAACAAATATCGTCAGCCTTATTCTGCTTATATGATGACTTCAGAATTTTCAAGCGAGACCCAAAACACCACCGAGGGAATTGACGTAATTTTAAATCCCATTGACGGCGAAATGAAGCTTGGAACAAAGCTCACTGCAGTTGTGGAATCAATCAGCGAAAATTCTTCTTCTATTCCCATACCTAATGGGAAAATAGTTCTCACCATTGACAAAAAAGCTCCCGAAGAATTTTTAAATCCCATATCTACTCTTGCTGTGGGTGAAACTGTATCCATACATTTCAGTGTCAGTGGCGATAAACGATGGAATGACGTTGTCTGCGGTATGGGAAGCGTAGGTGGACGGCTTCTCATAGATGGCGAAGTAAATCCAAATCTCGGTACGGGTGCTGCGCCAAGAACAGCCATTGGAATAACCAAAAATGGCGAAATAATCCTTTACACCATTGACGGTCGTCAAAATGGTCACAGCTATGGTGTTCAGCTGAAAACTCTTGCAAAACGAATGAAAGAGCTTGGCTGCATCGAAGCCCTCAATCTTGACGGTGGCGGCTCAACCGCAATTTCTGCTCAGCTCCCCGGAAATCAGACAGCAAGTCTTATGAACAAGCCTTCTGACGGAAAGGAACGCAAGCTTTCGACACACATTATTTTCACCAATACCGCAGAAAAAACCGGTAAAATGGAAAATCTTCATATTTATCCCCTGTCAAATTATGTTTTAACGGGAGCAAGCACGAAGCTGACGCTAAAAGCCACGGACTCCGGCTTCTATCCCGTTGACGTTCCAAAAAATGTTGATTTCAGTGTTCAGGAGGGAAAAGACAGTACAATCACAAAAGATGGTGTTTTCACCGCAAAAGATAATGGCACAGTCATTGTCTATGCAGAAAGCGGGGATGTTTCTTCATCCACATCAATAGTGTGTCTTGCTACCCCTACTGACATAAAAATCAAGGACAAAAATAGCGGGAAATATATAACCTCACTAAATCTTGACCCTGGCGACACTGTTTCGCTGACTGCGGAAGCCTATGGCGGATATAACCGTCTTGTAGCAAAAGATGAAAACTTCATATGGGAAGCCGACGAAAATATCGGCAGCATCAACAAAGACTTTGTATTCACCGCATCGGGCAGGATCTTGCGGGG
>JAZNNB010000003.1:0-8205 GCA_045580025.1 Clostridia bacterium | reverse complement strand
TTTTGTCTTTATGTTAATTTTGTAGTATTTGCTTCGCAATTTTTATTCCGTCGATCGCAGCGCTCATAATTCCGCCTGCATAACCAGCACCCTCGCCTGCAGGGAACAAGCCTTTACAACTTATACTTTCAAATTTTTCGTTCCTTACTATTCTGAGTGGCGCTGACGTTCTCATTTCCACTCCGGTGAGAATTGCACCTTCGCCCAAAAACCCTTTCATTTTTCTATCAAAATCAAGAAGTCCGTCTTTCAACGTATCCGTAATAAATCCAGGAAGACATTCTCTCAAATCTGCAAATGCGGTTTCGCCGGTAAAAGACGGCTTAACACCGTCAAAATCGTGAGATATATGGTCACTCACAAAATCCTTTGCAAGCTGTACAGGACCTTTTCCCCCGGCAACTTTATATGCCAAAGCCTCGTATTTCCTTTGAAATTCCATACCCGCCAAGGGCGAACTTCCATCAAAATCAGATGGTCTTACACTCACTACAAGGGCGCTGTTGGAATTCTCTGCCATACGGCTGTGATTGCTCATTCCGTTCACAACCAGATGTCCTTCCTCTGACGACGCATTGACAACCACACCGCCGGGACACATACAAAAGCTGTAACAACTTCTATCTTCGCCATTATATGCAAGTCTGTAATCCGCAGTTGGCAAAAACTCAACGTCAGGTGAATTTCCATATTGTACACGATTTATGAACTCACGGCGATGCTCAATTCTGACACCTGCAGCAAAAGGCTTCTGCTCCATAGCAATACCTTTTCTGTAAAGCATCTCATAGGTGTCACGACTGCTGTGACCGATAGCAAGGATAAGTCTGTCACATTCAATCTCAGTACTGTCCGTAAGTATGGACACAATATGTTCATTCTCTATTTTTATATCAGTCATCTTGGTATCAAACAGCACTTTCCCGCCAAGTTCTTCGATTTTCTTTCTAAGATTCTTGACACAGGTCTTTAAAACATCTGTGCCTATATGCGGTTTTGCCTGATACAAAATTTCTCTTGGCGCACCACACTCAGTAAAGGTTTCAAGAACAAACCGTTGAAGTGGGTCACCAATCCGGGTATTTAGTTTTCCATCCGAAAACGTACCTGCCCCGCCCTCGCCAAACTGAACGTTTGTATTCTTGTCAAGTTCTCCGCCTTGCCAGAATTTGTCTATCAGCCTCTGCCGTTTGTCCACATCTCCGCCACGTTCAAGAACAGTGACCTCAGCTCCAGAGCTTGCAAGAACATATGCCGCAAACAGCCCGCAAGGACCACTGCCAACTACCACTGTTTTTTTCGCAGTGTTGTTTCTGCTTTTCAGTTCATCCAAATCCAGAGGTTTTATATCCTCCAAAATTGAAATCAATTTGCCATCAAGGTTTTCGCTAACTTTCTCCGTCTCTGCCGCAACTGTATATTCAAAATGAATATCCGATTTTCGTCTGGCATCCAGAGATTTTTTATAAATAGTCATATTGGAAGGGACAATCCCTTGCTTTTTCAAAACAGTCGAGGCTTTTTCGAAAACATCTTCCTCGGTGTGTTTTATGGGCATTGATATTCCCCTTACAACAACTTTCTTCAACGAAACCCCTCCGGATTTTAATTTCTCTTTTCAGCCTTAACAGTGATTTCAGTTATGCCGTCACGCATTGAAACACCTTCAGGAATATCAAGCCCCACCGTTTGTGTGCCTTCCTCTTTAAGCTTTGCCACATCAATTCGTGCTGCCATAATTTCAGTTATCTCACTCAAAATTTCATTTTCAGCATAAATAGTAACATTTGACGGCTGCACAGACACCTTATAATCCGATTTAAGAGAAGAATCATCAATAACTATCGGAACAGTCTTCACCTTGAAAACCGGACAAACAATCTCAACAGACTCAATATTCATTTTTACAACGCTGTAAATATTGTCGCGTTCGTCAATTATCTTTCCGTTTGCATCAACGAAATGAAGCTTAGATTTGTCTTTAATTTCAGCACTTCTTCCGTCAAAATCAAGCACTGCCGCCACGCTGCGGACCTTTTCAACAAGAGTTGATGCCCCTTTGAGTGTAACTGTTTTCACTGAGGTAACAGGCTCGTCAGCGATATAACCATTTGCGACAGAGCCAGAAGCAAACACACTTATCGGTCTCTCAGCAGTAACAATTTTGTCAATAACAACCGAAGCATTATACGGGTTTTTGCTTATAATTTCATCATATTCATATGGAACAGAAATGCTTATTGGAAGTGAAAAAGTTCCTACCTTTGTCATATTGGCAAGGTCAACGGTTGCATAAACATTTTTGTTATCAATATTTGCAATCTTCTTTCTGCTGCCGCTTATTTTCAGTTCCACACTTGCGTCAGGGTCAACAACAAGACTTAAACCCCGCTCTTCAAGCATCGCCTGATTTTGGTATCTGATGGGAATATCCTTCACGGTAATGTTCACCGACGGGTCCACAACAGCTATAATGTAAAACCAGAGAAGCACAGCAATCACAAAGGAAACTACTTTTAACACAGAATCTTTTGCAAAAAATCCTTTCACTTTGTCTTCTCCTTCCTTACAAATATATTCTTCTTGTTTTTATTATCTTTCTTTTCAAGGTCAAACAGCTTATGAAGCTTTTTTTCGAGGCTCTCTGGTGAAAGATTCATATTGAGCTCACCACCACAGGCAATAGAAATATTTCCTGTTTCTTCAGAAACAATAACCACAACTGCATCCGATTCTTCGGACATACCAAGCCCTGCACGATGCCTTGTGCCAAGCTCTTTGCTAACATTGGGATTTTGTGAAAGCGGAAGAAAACAGCTTGCTGCTTCAATCTTATTGTTTCTGATTATAACCGCTCCGTCATGGAGAGGGGTTTTGGGAACAAAAATATTAACAAGAAGTTCCGCAGAAACATCTGCATTTATTGTTATACCAGTGCCAACTATATCACCAATTTTCGTATCACGTTCCATAACGATAAGTGCACCAATATGACTTTTTGACATATTTATACAGCTTTCTTTGACTTCTTTTATAACCTTTTCCTTTTCCTCGTCGTCAGCACGTTCATCAAAATTGAACCACTGGCCCAAGGTTCTCTGGCCCAGCTGTTCAAGAGCACGACGAAGCTCTGGCTGAAAAACAATGAGAATTGCAATCAATCCAAGCTGCATAGCATTGCTCAAAAGATAATGAACTGTATGTAACTTTGCAAACTGGCTGACCTGCATAACTACAATAAGAACAATAACACCTTTTAAAAGCTGTACAGTTCTTGTATCACGGATGAATTTTAGCACTTTATAAATGATAAATGTAACAATAAAAATATCAACAAAGTCTGTTATCCTAAGAAGTGACAACTGATTTATAAGTGATTCATAAAAGCCGTCAAACACTTTTCTTTTCCTCCTTAAAACATTTTATGCATTGTGATTAGTATCAATACGCCTTGCCCCAGTACACCATTTTTTTAGCAGGCTTTCCGCAACATACACATTTGTCAGAAAGCTGTTCCTGTTCAAATGGCATACAACGTGATGTGGCAGATGTATCTTCTTTTATCTGGTTTTCACACTCTAAATCGCCACACCACATAGCTTTGACAAAACCGCCCCTATGCTCAACGATTTCTTTGAACTCATCATAGCTTCTGGCCACAGAAGTCTTTTCTTCACGATTCTTAAGTGCTGCATCAAGCATTTCCTGCTGAATCTTCACAAGAAGCTTTTCAACCTCTTCTTCAATATTGTCAAGTGAAACAAAAATCTTTTCTCTTGTTGTTCTGCTCACCAATACCGCCTGATTGTTTTCAATATCCTTTGGACCTATTTCAATTCTTACAGGAACACCCTTCATTTCGTATTCGCTAAATTTCCAACCCGGTGACTTGTCGCTTGAATCAAGTTTAACTCTGAATTTCTTGCTAAGCAAATTAGTGAGTTCCTCTGCTTTTTCAATTACACCATCTTTGTGCTGTGCAATAGGAATAACAACAGCCTGAACAGGTGCAACTCTCGGGGGAAGCTTGAGACCAGCATCATCACCATGAACCATAATGATTGCACCAATGAGACGGGTAGTCATACCCCAAGAGGTTTGATGAACATAATGAAGTTCATTGTCTTCGCCTGTATATTGAATTCCAAAAGCCTTTGCAAAGCCGTCACCGAAGTTATGACTTGTACCTGACTGAAGTGCCTTGCCGTCATGCATAAGACTTTCAATGGTGTATGTAGCCGCAGCTCCTGCAAATTTTTCTTTATCGGTTTTTCTACCCTTTACAACGGGAATAGCAAGCTCCTGCTCACAAAAATCCGCATAAACATTAAGCATGCGAAGCGTTTCTGCCTCTGCCTCCTCAGCTGTAGCATGAGCAGTATGACCCTCCTGCCACAAAAACTCCATAGTTCTGAGGAAAGGTCTTGTTGTTTTCTCCCATCTCACAACGTTGCACCACTGGTTGTAAAGCTTTGGAAGGTCACGATATGAATGAATTATATTTGCATAATGGTCACAAAAGAGGGTTTCAGATGTGGGTCTTACGCAAAGTCTTTCTTCAAGCTTTTCAGAGCCACCGTGGGTAACCCAGGCAACCTCGGGAGCAAAGCCCTCAACGTGGTCTTTTTCACGCTGCAAAAGACTTTCAGGGATAAACATAGGCATATAAACATTTTCGTGTCCTGTCTCCTTGAAGCGTCTGTCAAGCTCCTTCTGAATGTTCTCCCAGATGGCATAACCATAAGGCTGAATAACCATACATCCCCTGATTCCTGAATAATCAACCAATTTTGCCTTTTTCACAATGTCCGTATACCATTGTGCAAAATCCTCTGACATAGAGGTTATTTCTTCAACAAGTTTCTTTTCGTCTTTAGCCAAAATTTCCATTCCCTTCAAAAATAATTTATAGACAAAAATGCCCGTTCATTATACAGTTCAAACCGCATTTGAGCATAATTATACATTCTTCATTTTAGTATAAAGGAATTTAACTTTTGTGTCAAGGGTTTGAAAAAGTTTTTTTATCTGAATTTTGCAGAAAAAAACGAGGCCAGAAAGCCCCGTTTCATCTCTACTTATTCAACCGAAATAACCTTATAACCTTTTTCCTCAACTGCATTTTTCAAAGTACTGTTTTCAACTTCTTCACTCAAGGTCAATTTTGCCGTTCCTGTTTTGTGACTTACCTCAGCCGATGCAACTCCGCCCAGTCCTTCAAGAGTTGTTTTAACATTTGCTTCACAATGCGGACACATCATACCCTCAATTTTAATTATTTTAATCATAGTTTTTTTCTCCTTTATTTTCTTATCTTTTCCATAGATTTTCACAAAGTTCAACCTCAGTGCATTTGAAACCACACAAAAACTGGAAAGACTCATCGCCGCAGCCCCAAACATTGGATTCATTTCCCAACCTAAAAAGCTTATAAACACCCCAGCAGCAAGGGGAATTCCAACAATGTTGTAAACAAACGCCCAAAATAAATTTTCATATACATTTTTGAGAGTAGCGCGACTTAGCCTTACAGCTGCCGCCACATCCCGAATACTGTTTTTCATCAGCACTACATCTGCCGCATCAATAGCTATATCCGAACCAGCACCTATCGCCACACCTATATCCGCAGTTGCCAATGCGGGTGCATCATTTATTCCGTCACCCACCATAGCAACCTTGCCTTTTCCCCCGAGATTTGAAATTTCACGGCTTTTTCCGTTGGGCAAAACCCCTGCAATTACATTTTCAATTCCCGTCTGCCGTGCAATAGCCTGCGCCGTTCTTTCATTGTCACCGGTAATCATCACAATTTCAAGTCCCAACCGTTTCAGTTCAGCAACGGCTTCCCTACTGTCCGCTTTAACCGCATCAGCAATAGCAATAACTCCGATTATTCCTTTATTTTTGCAGAACAAAAGAGGTGTTTTACCCTCAGAGGAAAGTCGCATTGCTATTTCTTCTGTTTTTTCATCAATCTCCGTAACTGACCTGATAAATCTAAGACTTCCGCCAATTATTCTATCTCCCAAAACCTCTGCAACAACGCCATTTCCCAAAAGTGCTTCAAACTTTTCCGCTTCTTTTGTTTGTATACCAATTTCTTTTGCTTTTTCAACCACAGCTTTTGCAAGGGCGTGCTCACTTTTCTCTTCAACCGATGCAGATAGCATCAAAAACTCTGTTTCGTCATAGCTATCAAAACAAATAATGTCCGTAACCTTTGGCTCACCTTTGGTAACCGTTCCCGTCTTGTCAAGTGCCACAGTCTTAATCTTTCCCAAAGTTTCAAGAGCCGCAGCCGTCTTGAAAAGAATTCCGTTTTTCGCACCTACGCCGCTACCTACCATAATGGCAACCGGCGTGGCAAGTCCAAGAGCACAAGGACAACTTATTACAAGGACCGAAATCCCTCTTGCTATGGCAAAGCCAACATCAGCGCCACATAAACGCCATATAACAAAAGTAACAGCCGCAATCCCCAGAACTACCGGAACAAAAAACCCCGAAACCTTATCCGCAGCCTTTGAAACTGGTGCTTTCATTGATGTTGCATCACTAACCATTTTTATTATCTGTGAAAGAGTTGTATCTTCTGCAACACGAACCGCACGGCATTTCAAAAAACCACGGCTATTTATTGTTGCGCCCGTTACATTATCCCCCACCATCTTATCAACCGGGATACTTTCACCGGTAACCCTGGACTCATCAACCGACGCCTCACCCTCAACAACAACTCCGTCTGCAGGAATACTTTCTCCGGCTTTTACTATAAAAATATCACCCACAACCAACTCTTCTGCAGGAATTAAAATTTCTTTATCACCACGCAAAACCAAAGCAGTCTTTGGTGCAAGTTCCATAAGTCCACGAAGAGCATCTGCCGTCTTTCCCTTTGAACGTGCTTCAAGGAGCTTTCCAACTGTAATAAGCGTAAGTATCATAGCCGCAGACTCAAAATAAAACTGATGCATATATTTGTGCAATAAGGCTACATTCCCCACTGCATAAGTCATAGCAAAAAGCACATACACACTGTATCCAAATGCCGCACCTGCACCAAGAGCAACCAAAGTATCCATATTGGGTGAACGCTTTATAAGTGCTTTAAATCCACTGGCAAAAAATTTTCTGTTTATAATCATAACAGAAATTGTCAAAAGCAACTGAACAAGCCCAATAGCAATATGATTTCCAGCCAAGAACTTCGGCAGTGGCCATCCCCACATAACTGCACCCATAGAAACATACATTAGCACAATCAAGAAACCCAACGACCAAAAAAGTCGTTTTTTTAGTACGGAAAGTTCATTCTCAAACGGCATCTCATTGTTTGTCTGCTCAATTTTTTCGCCAAACTTTTCCGCACCATATCCCGCAGTAACCACCGCCGCTATAATAGTATCCTCAGTGGCATTTCCCTCAACGACCATAGAGTTTGTGAGCAAATTTACGCTACAGCTTTTAACTCCCTCAACCGCCTTAACTGCATTTTCCACACGGGCACTGCAAGCAGCACAATTCATACCTTTTACATTATACTTTTGCAAATTTATCATTCCTTAATAAAATTAGTATGTCAAAACTAACTATACACATTATATATTCGGCTCATTTAAAAGTCAAGTTGCAGTTCGGACATTTGGCTTTTGATAAAATAATAAAACTTTATTCATAAATTTTTCAGTTTTTTTGAAAAAACCCTTGCAGTATGTGAAATTTTATGTTAATATATATAGGTTATTTGCGGATATGGCGGAATTGGCAGACGCGCATGGTTCAGGTCCATGTGAAAGCGATTTCATGCAGGTTCAAGTCCTGTTATCCGCACCATTTTCCTAAGTGCTTACAGGATTTCTCCCGTAAGCACTTTTTCTGTTAAGCACTAACCTCTTGTAATGATATCTCTTTGTAATTTCCGTTATGCCTGAGCTTCACATTTCCATTCTCATCGAACACTTCTCCGTATTGGTCGAATGGTGCATTCATTGATACAACTATGGCAAGATTCCCATCTTCCATTTCAATGATAATTATTTCATTTACCAGAAGTCGCAGATTTACATTGCTGATTGCACCCTCTGCTATGAGTCCGTCAAGAATATCAATGCTCTCCTTGATTTCCTTTTTTCGCTTTTTGACAGTTTCCTCGATGTTTTTCAGCTCATAGATTTTAGTTTTATAGTCCTCAATCTGTCCTTG
>JAZNNB010000002.1:0-26042 GCA_045580025.1 Clostridia bacterium | reverse complement strand
CATAGCGAATTCCCAGTTTGGAGCTTCACATTCAACTTCTGCGATTGGCTTCATTGTAAGTGCCTTTTCCTTAGCAGGACAAACCTGAGCACAAACGCCGCAGCCAAGACAGTCAAGAGGTGAAACCTGAATTCTGTATTCCATACCAGCGAAGCCTGTAGCAGCCTTTGTTTCAAAACTTGCAGGTTTCTTTGCGGCTTCGTCAGCATTAAGGAGAACAGGACGGATAGCAGCGTGAGGACAAACAAGTGAACACTGGTTACACTGGATACATTTTGTGATATCCCAAGCGGGAACGTTTACAGCAACACCACGTTTTTCGTATCTTGAAGTACCTGTTTCAAAAGTACCGTCTTCGATACCTGCGAATGTGCTAACGGGGAGCTTGTTACCAGCCTGAGCGTTTACGGGCTGAACGATGTTCTTGATGAAGTCAGGAACGTTGTTTTCCTTAACATCCTTATCAACAGCATCTTTCCAAGAAGCAGGAACGTCAATCTTAACGAGAGCTTCAATAGCACCGTCAACTGCGTCGCAGTTCATCTTAACAATTTCGTCACCCTTCTTGCCGTAGGTTTTCTTGATAGCGCCCTTAATGAGCTCAACAGCTTTGTCAAAGTCGATTACGTTAGCGAGCTTAAAGAAAGCACTCTGTGTAACCATGTTGATTCTGTTTGGACCAAGACCAACTTTAACAGCAACGTCTACTGCGTTGATTGTGTAGAATTCAATTTCTTTTTCTGCAAGGTATTTCTTAACGTTTGCAGGAAGATGTTCTTCGAGTTCCTCAGGAGTCCATACGCAGTTGAGGAGGAATGTACCGCCTTTTTTGAGACCTTCAAGTACGTCGTACTGTGTAAGGTATGCAGGCTTGTGACAAGCAATATAGTCAGCTTCGTCAAGGAGATATGTTGACTTGATAGGCTTTTTACCGAATCTCAAGTGAGACATTGTAACGCCGCCTGACTTCTTTGAGTCATAGTCAAAATATGCCTGAGCGTAAAGGTCTGTATTGTCACCGATAATCTTGATAGCATCTTTGTTAGCACCAACAGTACCGTCAGAGCCAAAGCCCCAGAACTTACAACGTGTTGTGCCCTCAGGAGCTGCATTGATTTTCTCAGGAAGCTCAAGTGAGAGGTTTGTAACGTCATCCACAATACCGATTGTGAAACCGTTCTTGGGTTCTGCTGCGTCAAGGTTGTTGTATACTGCCATAATCTGTGTAGGTGTTGTGTCTTTTGAACCAAGACCATAACGACCGCCAACGATTTTTGGAGCATTTTCTTTTCCGTAGTAAAGGTTGCAAACATCAAGATAGAGAGGTTCGCCGATTGAACCGGGTTCCTTTGTTCTGTCAAGAACTGCAATCTTTTCAACAGTTTCAGGGATTACATCAAAGAAATATTTAGCAGAGAAAGGTCTGTAAAGGTGAACTTTGACAACACCAACTTTTCCGCCGCGAGCATTGATATAATCAACTGTTTCTTCAATAGCTTCACAAGCAGAGCCCATAGCAACGATAACTTTTGTTGCATCAGGTGCACCATAGTAGTTGAAAGGCTTATATTCTCTGCCTGTAATTTTTGTGATTTCTTTCATATAATCTGCAACAATATCAGGAATAGCATCATAATATTTGTTTGCAGCTTCTCTACCCTGGAAGTAGATATCAGCGTTCTGTGCTGTACCGCGAAGAACGGGGTGTTCAGGGTTAAGAGCGTTATCCTTGAATGCTTTGAGAGCATCCCAGTCAAGAAGGCCTTTGAGGTCTTCATAATCCATAACTTCAACTTTCTGAATTTCGTGTGAAGTTCTGAAACCATCGAAGAAGTGGAGGAAGGGAACTCTGCCCTTGATTGAAGCAAGGTGAGCTACGCCACCGAGGTCCATTGTTTCCTGAACGCTACCTGATGCCAGCATAGCAAAGCCTGTCTGACGGCAAGCCATAACGTCCTGATGGTCACCAAAGATGTTAAGTGCGTGAGCAGCAAGTGCACGAGCACTAACGTGGAAAACTGTAGGAAGAAGTTCACCTGCAATTTTGTACATATTGGGGATCATAAGAAGAAGACCTTGTGATGCTGTGAATGTTGTAGTAAGAGCACCTGCCTGAAGTGAACCGTGAACTGCACCTGCAGCACCTGCTTCAGACTGCATCTCAACAACGTCAACTGTTTCGCCGAAGATGTTCTTCAGACCGTCTGCACTCCACTGGTCAACATTTTCAGCCATGTTGGAAGATGGAGTGATAGGATAAATAGCAGCAACTTCTGTAAACGCATAGGCGCAATGTGCAGCAGCGCTGTTACCATCCATGGTTTTCATTTTTTTAGCCATGAAAAATGCCTCCTTAAATATATGAATTTAATTATTTTATAAAGGTTGTGATTATACAAAATCACACAGAATATATTATAACATACATTTTGTAGAATTTCAAACATATTTTGAAAAAAAGTTAAAAAATTCTGTTTTTTATAGAACAAGGGATAATAGAGTGTAAAATTTTGCGAAAATGCACAAAAAACAGCACAACCTCTTGGGTTGTGCTGTTTGTAAAGACAATAAATATTAGTTGCCAGCCATCTTTGCAACTTCAGCTGCAAAGTCGTCAACTCTCTTCTCTAAGCCTTCGCCTTTTTCAAGCCGGAGTGTTATAAAAACAGTCCTGTGGACTGTTTTTAACGTAGGGTTACAAAAAACGAGAGTTTTTTGTAAAAAGAATAAAAACCATAAGTTTTTTTACCATACGTCGAAGAAAAAGAAAACAGAGTGTGCAAAAGCCCACTCTGTTTGTAAAGACAATAAATATTAGTTGCCAGCCATCTTTGCAACTTCAGCTGCAAAGTCGTCAACTCTCTTCTCTAAGCCTTCGCCTTTTTCAAGACGTGCAAATTTAACAACTTCGATATCTGTACCGATTTCGTCAGCTACGTTCTTGAGGAATTTAGCAACCGTCAAATCACCGTCTTTTACGTAAGGCTGTTCAACAAGACAAACTTCTTTGTAGAACTTCTGGATACGTCCAACAACCATTTTGTCAACGATTTGTGCGGGCTTACCTTCGTTAAGAGCCTGAGCTTTAAGGATTTCCTTTTCCTTCTCAACGACATCAGCAGGAACTTCGTCGCTCTTAACGTACTTGGGCATAACCGCTGCAATCTGCATAGCAACGTCTTTTGCTGCTGCACGGAATGCAGGGTCGCTCGCCTTAGACTCGTCACCGAGCTTGAAGTTTACGAGAACACCAATTCTGCCACCGCCATGGATGTAAGCTTCGTTTACACCTTCGTATCTTTCGAAACGACGGAGGTTCATATTTTCGCCGATTGTAGCGATTTTCTCTGTAAGTGCTTCGCCAACAGTCTGACCATCATAAAGCTGTGTATCTTTAAGTGCTTCAACATCAGCAGGATTTGTGTTTGCAATACATTCAGCAACGTCAGCAACGAACTTCTGGAAATCAGCGTTCTTTGCAACAAAGTCTGTTTCTGTGTTTACTTCAACAACAACACCAACGTTTCCGAAAACCATTGATGCAACAAGACCTTCAGCAGCAATTCTGCCGGCCTTTTTAGCTGCAGTTGCAAGACCTTTTTCTCTGAGGAACTCAACAGCCTTGTCCATATCACCATTGGTCTCAGTAAGAGCCTTTTTGCAGTCCATCATACCACAGTTTGTCATTTCTCTGAGAGTTTTAACATCTTGTGCAGTAAATGCCATAATATATTCACTCGCTTTCTAAAAATAAAGTAGATTATTCCTCAATCATATCAAGAGAAACTTCTTCTTGAGCTTCTTCTGTAGCAGCTTCAACAGCAACCTGCTCGCCCTGTCTGCCTTCAATGATAGCGTTACCGATAGTAGAAACAATAAGTTTTACCGCACGGATAGCGTCGTCATTTCCAGGGATTGGGAAGTCAGCTTCTTCAGGGTCACAGTTTGTATCCACAATAGCAATAACAGGGATACCGAGCTTGTGAGCTTCTGCGATAGCGTTCTTCTCTTTTCTTGGGTCAACAACAAAGATAGCTGCTGGAAGGTCTTTCATTTCTTTGATACCGCCAAGGAACTTTTCAAGACGTTCTTCTTCAAGATTGAGCTTGAGAACTTCTTTTTTAGGAAGAAGTTCCATTGTACCATCTTCGTTCATTTTCTTGAGCTGATAAAGTCTGTCGATTCTTCTTTTGATTGTCTTAAAGTTTGTGAGCATACCGCCGAGCCATCTTGCGTTAACATAGAACATACCTGTTCTTTCAGCTTCTTCGCGGATAGCGTCCTGAGCCTGCTTCTTTGTACCTACAAAAAGAACGTTTCCGCCTTCTGCTGCGATGTCGCGAACAAAGTAGTAAGCTTCTTCAATTTTCTTTACAGTTTTCTGAAGATCGATAATATAGATACCGTTTCTTTCTGTAAAGATGTACTCCGCCATTTTAGGATTCCAACGGCGTGTCTGGTGTCCGAAATGAACACCTGCTTCAAGCAATTGCTTCATTTGAATAACTCCCATGATTTTACACCTCCAAAAGTTTTACACCTCCACCATAGTCACCTTGTCGGGGAGCTGTCATGGGTATTCTAGCACCGCCCCGCCAATCGTATGATGTGCGTATTTTATTTTGTGTTGGCACCTAAGCAGATGTCAACTGATGTATTATACCACCAAAAGAATAATTTGTCAACAAAAAATTATCAAATATTTTTGATAAATAAAAGCCGACTTAGGAGTGGACTTTTTGTGGATTTTGAAAGGAAATTATCTTGACACTGGTATAAAAAATTTATATAATAACAGCTGTGAATCTGTTGGCGTTAATGCTAACAATATAGTAATTTTGAGGGGCTAATGTAATGAAAAAAGCATATATACTTGCAGCAATATCTATTTTTTTATGGTCAACGGTGGCTGTTACTACAAAGTTACTGTTGGGGCCATATGATAACATACAGGTGCTCTGGGTGAGTTCTTTTTTTGCTGGCGCAGCACTTCTGATTTTTAATATTGCATCGGGGAATATAAAAAAGCTCAAAGCTTATACAATAAAAGATTATGCTGTTTCTATACTGATTGGTTTGCCTGGCACGTTTTTTTATTACATATTTTATTATGCAGGCACAGATTTGATGTTGGCATCTCAGGCGTTCATAGTAAACTATCTGTGGCCTATAATGAGTGTGTTTTTTGCTTGTATAATTCTTAAGGAAAAGATGACAGCCCGTAAAGGACTTGCGATAGGAATATCATTTTTGGGTGTAATAGTTGTTACCAGCGGTGAACTTTTGCATTTTAACAAAACGACACTTTTTGGTGCTTTGTTCTGTATGCTCGGTGCAGTTTCATACGGAATGTTCACTGCACTAAGTCAAAAGGAAAGCTATGAAAAAAGTCTGACTAATATGATGGGGTTTGCAGTATCATTTGCTTTAACGACAGTGATAAGTGCAGCTAAAGGTGATTTGTTCATACCTACAATAGGTCAGACTTTGGGTTTTGCGTGGAATGGAATTTTTACTATGGCGATTGCTACAACCTTGTGGGTGGTTGCGCTCAGCAAGGGAAAGACAGCGAAAATATCAAATCTTGCATATATAACTCCATTTTTGTCTTTGGTATGGACAGGACTCATTCTTAAAGAAAAGCTAAGTATTCTTTCTGTTGCAGGTCTTGTAATAATTGTTTTGGGTATATTTATTCAGTTGAAAGGCAAAGAAATCAAAAAGACATTGTGAAAACTGGTTTTCAAGGGCTTTTCACACATAAATTTCAAAAGCATCTGGGATTGTGTGTTTAAAGACTTTTAAAAAGTGAAAAATTTTCCTGAAAAGTATTGACAAGCGGAGGAGGTTGTGCTAAACTGACTATGCGGTTAGATGTGACTAACCATATTTTAAAATAATGTAGTTAGTCTTAACTAATTTATTTAGAGAGGTCTTTTTATGAATCTTTTATCTGCCCAGGAAGGCAAGGAATACATAATTAAACAAATTGAAACCGATGATGAAGAACTTAATTCTTTTTTGTTTTCGTTGGGATGTTACAGCGGTGAACCTATTACCGTTATTTCTCGCAGAAAAGGCGGATGTACCGTTTCAATAAAAGATGGAAGATACAATATTGACAACCAGCTGGCTGAGGCTATCTTGATATAATTTTCAAGTTGCCGTATGCTTGCGGTTTGTTTTTTGTCTATCAGTTAGGTGGAACTAACTTGACTTATACAAATTTATACGCATTTAGAGGAGGAAGCTTTATGAGAATTGCACTGGCAGGAAATCCCAATAGCGGGAAAACTACGATGTATAATGCTCTTACCGGACAAAACGAAAAGGTAGGAAACTGGGCAGGTGTAACGGTTGAAAAAAAAGAACACCCAATAAAAAAGAGTTTTTGCGGTGAGAGTGAGAGGCTCATTGCTGTTGATTTACCTGGTGCATATTCCATGTCACCATTTACTTCTGAGGAGAGTGTTACAAGAGATTATATTGAGAATGAAAAGCCGGATGTAATAATCAATATAGTTGATGCAACTAACCTTAGCCGCAGCCTGTTTTTCACCACCCAGCTTCTTGAACTTGACATTCCGGTAGTGGTTGCTCTCAACAAGACGGATATAAACAAGAAAAAGCAGACAAAAATTGATGAAGAGCTACTTTCGGAGCGACTTGGCTGTCCGGTGATTGATACGGTTTCGGTTGAAGCAGACGGGCTTCACGAGGTTATATATGCAGCGAAAAACCTTAAGGGGAAGGGACAAAAAGCTCCTTATATTCAGGATTACATAGATGTTAAGAATAAAGAAGAATCTAAAAAGGCTGACAGAAAGCGTTTTGAATTTGTGAATGGAATTGTCAAAGAGGTAGAAAGAAGAAAGGTTTCTACAAACAAGAAAAATTTTCAGGATAGTATTGATGACATTCTTGCAAACAGATGGATTGGAATATTGATTTTTGCTTTCGTGATGTTTCTGGTGTTTGATATTTCTCAATCATCCTTTGGACCGTGGCTTGCAGATACATTGGTAGCATGGCTTGAGAAGGGACAGGCGTGGGTAGGCAGTATGTTTGAGGGAGCAAATCCACTTCTTTATGCGTTGCTGATTGACGGTGTGCTTGGCGGAGTGATTGCGGTTATTGGATTTTTACCACTTGTAATGGTGATGTATTTTCTTATTGCTCTCTTGGAAGATTGTGGATATATGGCAAGGGTTTCGGTTGTTCTTGATCCCATTTTCAAAAAAGTGGGACTTTCGGGAAAGTCGGTCATTCCTTTTGTAATCGGTACTGGCTGTGCGGTTCCCGGCGTTATGGCTTGCCGCACTATTAGAAATGAACGTGAAAAGAGAGCTACTGCAATGCTTACACCGTTTATGCCTTGTGGTGCAAAACTTCCCGTTATTGCACTTTTTGCTGGTGCGTTTTTTGAGGATGCATCATGGGTTGGAACACTTATGTATTTTGTAGGTATTTTTATTATTTTCATTGGAGCGTTGCTGGTTAACAGAATTACTGGAAACAGAGGAAAAAAATCATTTTTCATAATCGAGCTTCCGGAATACAAAATCCCAAGCTTCAAGAGAGCGTTTATGTCTATGTGCGGACGTGGCTGGGCATATATAGTAAAAGCCGGAACGATTATTCTTTTGTGTAATACAGTGATACAAATTATGCAGTCATTTACTTGGGGATTTACGGTGGCGGAAACTGCAGATTCATCAATTCTTGCATCAATAGCACAGCCTTTTGCCTATTTAATCATACCGGTTATTGGTTATCATGCATGGCAGTTTGCAGCGGCGGCTGTTTCTGGATTTATAGCAAAGGAAAATGTGGTGGCAACCATTGCCGTGTGTTATTCACTTACGAATGTAACAGCGGAGCTTTCGGGGGCAGCCCCCAATCTTACGGCTGTAGCGGCACTTGCATATCTTATGTTCAACCTTTTCACACCTCCGTGCTTTGCGGCGATTGGTGCTATGAATTCTGAAATGAAGAGTGCAAAATGGCTTTGGGGTGGAATTGCCCTTCAGCTTGGAACGGGCTACACCATTGGATATCTGGTATATCAGATAGGTACACTTATCGTAACAGACCACCTTGGTGCAGGATTTTTTCCGGGTCTTGTTGCGGTGGTTGTTATGGCAACTATCGTGGCTTTTATGTGTATCAATGGTGACAAAAAGTTTGAGAATGAAAGTGCTTTGAAAAGAAAAACTTCAGCGAAGCTGTAACGAAGGGGAGCTGACTTTTGTGAAAAATCTTATTATTGTTTTTGCTTTGATAGTTATAATAGGTTTTATTTCACGATATATTTACAAATCAAAAAAGAACGGAAAAAAATGTATAGGCTGCCCTTACAGCGAGACCTGTTGCACAAAGGGTGACAGTTCCTGTGGTTGTGAGCATAAGTGAAAATAAAAAAACTCCGAAAGCATTGCTTTCGGAGTTTTTCTTAGTGGAGCTACCTAGCAGGATCGAACTGCCGACCTCTTCCTTACCAAGGAAGTGCTCTACCTACTGAGCTAAGGCAGCGTATGGCGATCCGGATGGGGCTCGAACCCACGACCTCCAGCGTGACAGGCTGGCATTCTAACCAACTGAACTACCGGACCATACAAAAACCACTTTGATATAATAACATAAAGATTTAAAAAAGTCAATATAGAAAATATAATAATATTAAAAGAAAATTTTTTATATCTATTTGCAAAAATTGTTAATTGTGATATACTATAAGGAAGAAAATACAAAAGAGTCAAAGGAGTGCTTTTTGTTATGGAAGAATTTTCAGTTAAATTGAGTAAAATTATAGATGAATTTAAACTTGAAGAGGTTTATGTACCACATAGAGATATATTGATATCTACCACGGATGTGAACCGTCCAGGACTTCCTATGGCGGGTTTCTTTGATTATTTTGACCCTAAAAGGTTACAGATTTTCGGTATGGTTGAAAACACTTATCTTGCATCACTTTCTTCTGATGAGAGATATAATCGCTTTGATGAGTTTTTTGGCAAAGGGATTCCGGCTGCCGTTGTGAGTCGTGAAATGGAAATTCCAACAGAAATGATGGCGGCGGCTCAAAAACACGAAATAAATATTTTGAGGACATCTATGGGTACATCAAGCTTTATGAGTGCACTTATTGCATTTTTGAACATTGAACTTGCCCCAAGAATTACAAGACACGGGGTTTTGGTTGAGGTTTATGGCGAGGGCATTCTTATTTTGGGTGAAAGTGGAATAGGAAAAAGCGAGGCAGCTGTTGAACTTATGAAAAGAGGGCATCGTCTTGTTGCTGATGATGCCGTCGAGATACGCCGTGTTTCATCAAAAACTTTGGTCGGCTCATCACCTGAAATCATTCGCCACTTCATTGAAATGCGCGGAATAGGTATTGTGGACGTAAAGAAAATCTTTGGTATGGGTGCTGTAAAGGATACAGAAAAAATTGACCTTGTTATTCATCTTGAGGCTTGGCAAAAGGGTAAGCAGTATGATAGACTTGGGCTTGTAGACAATTATACCGAAATACTTGGTATTGATGTTCCGTCTCTTGTTATTCCAATCCGTCCCGGCAGAAATCTTGCAGTAATTTTTGAAATTGCGGCAATGAACAACAGACAGCGTCGCATGGGCTATAATGCTGCAGAAGAACTTAATAACAGACTTATGGAACAGATGAGCTAATAAGTATCAATGACGGAGATAAAACGAAAATGAAGATTTTAACAGATGTTCACACGCATACAAATGTGAGTACACACGCATACAGTACTCTTTATGAAAATATGCTGGCTGCAAAAAGAAAAGGACTTGAGCTGGTTGCGATGACAAATCATGCGCCATCGATAGGCGACGCACCGCATATATGGCATTTTATGTATTTTAAGGCTTTGCCCAGAGTGATTGAGGGGGTAAAGCTTCTTTGTGGTGCAGAGGTAAATGTTTTGAATGAAAATGGAGATATTGACATCCCAGAAAGTGTTCTTTGTGATTTGGAGGTTGTGATTGCGTCAATCCATCCGCCAACATACAAAGAAGAAAGAGGCGGTGACCACACAAAGACTTGGCTTAATATAATTAAAAATGAGTATATTGATATTTTGGGTCATACAGGCTCACCGGATTATCCTTTCGATATTGATGCGGTGGTTAGGTGGGCAAAAGAAAAAAACAAATGCATTGAAATAAACAATCATTCCTTTATTTCAAGACCTCAAAATATTGAAATATGCAAGGAGATTGCCATGGCATGCAAAAGGTATGAGACACCGGTGGTGGTTAATTCGGATGCTCATTTTATGAGCAAGGTGGGAGAGGTTTCAAAGGCCACTGAAATGCTTGAGGAAATTGATTTTCCTGAAAGCTTGATTATGAATTTAACGTCAGAGAGATTCATAGAATATATATCGAAAAAGAAGAACAAGGTTTTCAAATTTGAGGAGTAGGAAAGGCAGAGATTATGCACGAAATTTTTGAAAAAATATTAGGCAAAGAAAATGTTTTACGGAATGAGCCTATGAAAAAGCACACAACCTTCAAAATAGGCGGTACTGCGGACTGGTTTTTGGTGCCGCAGAATAAAACTCAGCTGAAAGAATTGGTGCTTAAAGTAAAAGAGCAAAAAATACCTTTCTTTGTTCTTGGAAATGGCTCGAATTTGCTGGTTGGTGACAATGGTATACGCGGCGTCGTTATTTGCCTTGGAAAACAGATGGACAATATTGAAATATGTGGAACTGAATGCTGTGTTGAAAGCGGTGCTCTTTTGTCAAAGACGGCAAATGCCACGCAAAGAGCAGGTCTTTCGGGGCTTGAGTTTGCCTCGGGAATTCCCGGGAGCGTTGGCGGTGCGATTTTTATGAATGCCGGTGCTTATGAGCACGAAATGAAAGAAATAATAAAAACCGTGGAATATATGGACAAAAATGGTGAAATTTTCACTATTTCAAATGAAAAGTGTGACTTTGGCTATCGAACAAGTATTTTTTCAAAGAATGATTATATAGTTTTGTCAGCGGTTCTTTCTCTCAAAGAGGATTCTCCTGAAGAAATAAAAAAACGTATGGACGACTATACAAATCGGCGGACGTCAAAACAGCCTCTCGAAAAGCCCAGTGCGGGGAGTGTGTTCAAGAGACCTGCTGGTTACTTTGCAGGGGCACTTATTGAGAAGTCAGGACTAAAGGGGTATCAAATAGGTGGGGCACAGGTTTCCGAAAAGCACGCAGGATTTATAATAAATACCGGAAACGCTACGGCGAAAGATGTTCTTGATCTTGTTGAACACATTAAAAAAGTTGTTTTCGAAAATTTTGGGGTAATGCTGGAAACGGAAGTTAAAATGATAGGCGAATTTTAAATTTCACAAAAAACGGTGAAAGGAGGATTTTTGGTGAAAACTTTTTCTCAAAGGACAAAAGAAATGCTTTCAAAACTTGAAATTGATGTGTCTTGCTGCTGTGAAGCGGAAATGATGGGAATTTTGATGTTTGCAGGAAAGTTTAAAGGGACAGAAATAAGGGTTTCTCTTGAAAGTATTGATGCAATAAAACGATTTGCGGCGCTATTGAAATTCTGTCTTGGCACAGAAGTTCAGATAAAAAGTCTCAGAAGCAGTTATTTTTGTGTTTTGTCCGACAAAAAAGTTTTACAGAAAATCCTTGAGTATGAAAATCAAAAAAGCGGTTTTTCTCAAAGCCTTATAAAAAATGAGTGTTGCAGTGCGGCATTCTTGAGGGGTGCTTTTTTGGGTGGAGGAACAATGACCGATCCCAACAAGAACTATAATATGGAGTTCAAGGTATACAGCGCTTATATCCACAATGAGTTCAAAAAGCTTCTTGAAAATATGGGACTTGGCTTTCGCACTATTAAAAAGAATAATGGTTTTGTGCTTTACACGAAAAACAGCGATATTATCTGTGATGCGCTGGCTCATATGGGGGCATTCAGTGCACAAATGGAAATACTTAATGTAAAAATTGAAAAAGAGGTGCGAAGTGAAATAACAAGAACCTCAAACGGCGAAACGGCAAATATGGATAAGGTTATGGAAGCGTCAAGCCGCCACATAAGAGCAATCGATGATATAGAAAAGCTTATGGGGATTGACAATCTTCCTGATGACCTCAAAGAAGTGGCTGTTTTAAGACGTGACCATAAGGATTTGAGTCTTGAACAGCTTGGTAAAAAGTTAGTTCCGCCGCTTTCAAAGTCAGGCGTAAATCACCGATTAAAGAGAATATTGGATATTGCGGAGAATTTATAGAGTAAAAACCAAGGAAAAAGGATGTGAAAACAATGGCGTTTGCACACTTGCATACACATACAGCGTTCAGCCTTCTTGACGGAGAAGGTACAATCAAAAAAATACTGGACAGAGCGAAAGAACTTGGCCAAACAGCGATGGCAATAACAGACCATGGCTGTATGTTTGGTGTAATTGATTTTTATGAATATGCAAAAAGTATAGGAATAAAGCCTGTTCTTGGATGCGAGGTGTATGTTGCGTCCCGTGGACACCAAGATAAGACCCACGAGCTTGACTCTTCAAGTTCACATCTTATTTTGCTTGCAAAAAATAATGTTGGATACAAAAATCTTATGAACATTGTTTCGATTGGATATGTTGACGGATTTTATTATAAACCAAGGATTGATATGGATGTTCTTCGCAAGAATAGCGAGGGAATAATTGCTCTGAGTGCCTGTATGATAGGCGTTCTCTCCAAAAAAATACTAAATAATGATTATGATGGTGCTCGGCAGGCGGCTCTTGAATTTATCGATATTTTTGGCAAGGAAAATTATTTTATTGAAATTCAGGATCACGGCATTTTTGAACAAAAAATGCTGAACCGTGAGCTTATAAGGCTTGCAAGAGAATTTGACCTTGGTATTGTTGCGACTAATGACATTCACTATGTAAAACGCGAGGATGCAGAGTTTCAGGATATACTTATGTGTATCCAGATGGGAAAGACTGTTTTTGACGAAAACAGGATGAAAATGTCCACTCAAGAGATGTTTGTAAAATCCGAGGATGAAATGAAAGAACTTTTTTCATACATCCCTGAAGCACTTGAAAACACACAGAAGATTGCGGATATGTGCAATGTTGAAATTGAGTTTGGAAAGCTCCACTTGCCCAAATTTGATATTCCTGATGGCTTTACATCACCTCAGTATTTAAGAAAACTTTGCTATGAAGGATTTGAAAGACGATATCCTGATGCAAAAGAGGAGGTGCGTGAGAGACTTGAATATGAACTTCGCACAATAGAAGAAATGGGATATGTAGACTATTTCCTGATTGTATGGGATTTCATACACTTTGCCCGTAAAAATGGCATCATGGTTGGCCCTGGCAGAGGCAGTGCGGCAGGAAGTATTGTTTCGTATTGCCTTGAAATAACAAGTATTGACCCCATAAAGTACGACCTTATATTTGAAAGATTTCTAAACCCCGAGCGAGTTACAATGCCTGATATTGATGTTGACTTTTGTTATGAACGTCGTGGTGAGGTTATTGATTATGTAAATAGAAAATACGGGACAGACCGTGTTGCTCAGATAGTCACTTTTGGAACTATGGCAGCAAAGCTTGCCATTCGTGACACGGGCAGAGCACTTGATATGCCATATGGCTTTGTGGACAGTGTTGCAAAGCAAATTCCCAATGAACTGAATGTCACCATCAAAAGCGCACTTGAAAGCAACAATCAGCTGAAAATGATGTATGAAACAGACCCTCAGGTGAAACGACTTATTGACGTGTCATCAGAGTTTGAGGGGCTTCCACGGCACACCTCGACTCATGCGGCAGGGGTGGTTATTACCCGTGAGCCAGTGCAGACTTATGTTCCGCTTTCAAGAAATGACGATGTCATAACAACCCAGTTCACAATGACAACTATTGAACGACTTGGTCTTCTCAAAATGGACTTTTTGGGACTTCGCACACTTACTGTTATTCGTGATGCAGTTAGAAACATCAAGCACACTCACGGAATTGACATAAATATGGACGAGGTGGATATGACTGACAAAGCTACCTATGAAATGATTTCCCGGGGCGAAACTGACGGCGTTTTTCAGCTTGAAAGTGCTGGAATGAAAGAATTTATGAAAGAACTTTCCCCGGGCTCGATTGAAGATATAATAGCGGGAATTGCTCTTTATCGACCAGGACCAATGGATTCAATTCCACGGTACATCGCAAACAAAAACAGCGGGAGTGTGAAATACAAGCATCCCCTTCTTGAAAATATCCTCAATGTCACATATGGATGCATTGTTTATCAGGAACAGGTTATGCAGATTGTTCGTGAACTTGGCGGATATTCTCTTGGACGTGCCGACCTAGTGAGACGTGCTATGTCCAAAAAGAAGACAGAAGTGATGGAACAAGAACGGAAGAACTTTGTTTACGGTATAAAAAATGAAAAAGGCGAAGTGGAAGTTGAGGGTGCGATTAGTCGCGGTATTGACGAGCAGACAGCGATAACCATTTTTGATGAGATGATGGATTTTGCAAAATATGCATTCAACAAGTCCCATGCGGCAGCATATGCTTTTGTTTCATACCAGACGGCATGGCTTAAGTGTCACTACCCTACCGAATTTTATGCGGCACTCCTCACAAGTGTTTTAGGAAACTCCACAAAAATTACAAAGCATATAAACGAGGCAAAAAAATTAGGCATAAAGATACTGCCCCCTGACATAAATAAAAGTTATACCAGCTTTGTTCCTGACGGAAGGGATATTCGTTTTGGACTTGCTGCCATCAAGAATGTAGGATCTGCATTCATTGACGATATGACAAAGGAAAGGAAAGCAAATGGGAAATTTGTGTCCTTTAAAGACTTTTGCGTCAGGATGTCTGATAAAAAGCTCAACAAACGTCTTGTGGAATCTATGATAAAAAGCGGTGTGTTTGATAGCCTCGATATAAATCGGTCAGTGCTTTTAAGTGTTTATGAAAATGCTATTGATTCGGCGGTAAAGGAACAAAAAAATGCAGTTTCAGGACAGCTTGACTTTTTCAATATGTTTGAAGAAGATACAGTGCCAAGTGATGATTTCCCAGATATGCCTGAAATGCCCAAGCGTGACCTTCTTAATTTTGAGAAGGAATATCTCGGGGTTTATGTTTCGGGACATCCTCTTGACGGGCTTGAAGATGTTATAAGCAGAAATTCAAGCACCACTATTCTTGAAATAATTGAAAATGAAAATGATAAGTTTTCATCGGATATGAAAGTAAAACTTGGTGGAATGATTTCAAAGCGCAAGGAACAGCTGACCAAACGCGGCGAAATAATGCTTTATATCACCTTTGAAGACCTCACGGGTGAAATTGAAGTCCTTGTTTTTCCATCTCAAGTTAAAAAGTTTGATGCTGTTCTCAAAGAGGAGAACTTCTGTGTCATTCAGGGAAATCTTGATATTCAGGAGGAAAGAGGTACAAAAATACGTCTTGAGGGCGTCGAATTTCTTGAAAGTTGGGTGCCTGATTTTAGAAAGCTCTATGTGAAAATGAATTCCTTTGATAAAGAAAAAATGAGTCAGTTAAAGGCTATCCTTGGCGGAAGTAATGGAATAGTTCCGGTGCTAATCTATTTTGAGGATACAAAGGAAACCTTGCAGGCACCAAAAAGTATGTGGCTGAAAGACGAAAGCTCGGTTTTGGCTCTTGAAAAAATTTTTGGCGAGGATTCGGTTAAAAAAGTGAAATAAGCGGAGGCGTTAAACTTTGACAAAATATTTGCTTAATAAGATTTCAAATGGCCGTGAGATGACAGATGAGGCGGTTCGCACAAAGGTCTGCACTGTGGCAGGGGCTTTGGGTATTGTATGCAATCTCCTTTTGTTTGTGTTGAAAGTTGTTGTGGGAATGTCTATGAAAAGTATTGCTATAATATCTGATGCGTTTAACAACCTTTCTGACACAGGCTCTTCCGTGGTGACCATAATAGGTGCAAAGCTAAGCCGCAAAAAACCCGACAAGGAGCATCCTTTCGGGCATGGAAGATACGAATATATTTCGGCACTTATTGTTTCTTTTATCATAATTTTGGTGGGTTTTGAGCTTCTTAAGTCATCAGCCAACAAAGTTGTGAGTCCCGTGCCCATACAGCTCTCGCCATGGCCTCTTGCGATTTTGTGCATTTCAGTGCCGGTGAAGTTCTGGATGTATAGGTATAACCACGTTATGGGCAAGGCTGTAAATTCAGGTGTTGTTATGGCGGCGGCAAGGGATAATCTCAATGACGTGGTGGCAACTTCTGCGGTAATACTCGCATCTTTGCTTGGAAAACTCATAAATTTCGCCCCTCTTGACGGTGTTGTAGGTACGGCAGTGTCGCTACTTATTATGTATTCAGGCTTTGGAATTTCAATGGATACAATAGGGCTTCTTTTGGGAACTACCCCAGATAAAAATACCACAGAGAAGATACGGCAGATTATTTCGGAGTCTGACGGCATTGTTGGTGTACATGATTTGATTGTTCATGATTATGGTCCAGGCAGAGTGCTTGCGTCTGTTCACGCTGAAGTTCCGGATGATTGTGACATTGTGGAGGTCCATGAAAAAATTGATGCCCTTGAACACAAAATAAGTGATGAACTTGGCATACATATAGTTATTCATATGGACCCGATTTCTGTGAATTGTGAGTATACGGAAGCTATAAAGCTCAAGGTTCATCAGATTGTGAAGGGCATGGATGAGGGAATGAATATCCACGATTTTCGGATGGTTGACGGTGTTAATAATATAAATCTTATATTTGATATTGAAGTTCCGGCAGGATACAAAGAACTTGACACTTTGAAACAGAGAGTTGATGACGAACTTAAAAAAATTGATTCAAGATTTAACGGAGTAATAAACATAGATATAATCTATATATAGTGTGTAAATTTTTACAAAAACACTTGCAAAAAATGGTTCGGTGTTGTATAATTTGATTAAGAAGCATATGGCTTCTTTCAAAGATAACCGGAATGGAGGCAGGATGTATGAAGTATAGCGTTATTTGCAAAAAAGTTGAGTTGTCGGATGCAAGAAAAGAAAAGCTGCTTGGAAAAGTAAAAAAGCTTGACAAGTTCTTTGACAGCGATGTTGAATGTAAAATTCTTATTGCAGAGCAAAGAAATGATGTAATAATCGAAATTACTTTTGTGCATAAGGGTTTTGTTTTCAGAGCAGAGGCTCAAAATAAGGACCTTATTGTTGCCGCTGATGATTGTTTGGCAAAGCTTGACCGACAAATCAGAAAGAACAAAACAAAGCTTGCAAAGCATTTGCGTCAGCCGGGAATCGGTGAGTATGACACCATAATTGATGACGTTGAAAGCATTACAGAAGAAAATGAATTCAATATTATAAAGAGAAAGAAGATTGATTCAAAGCCTATGACAGCGGAGGAGGCAATTCTTCAAATGAATATGCTTGGTCACAATTTCTTTATTTTCCGTCAAGCCGATACAATGAAGATAACCATTGTGTATAAGCGCAACGATGGGGACTATGGTCTGCTTGAAACTGAATAGAAAATATAAAGCTAAAATACCACCTGCTGTTTGCAGGTGGTATTTCTTTGTTATTTTATTAAATCTTTGACAACTTCACTGGCGATTATGAGTCCCGCAACCGATGGAACAAAGGACGTACTTCCAGGGGTCTGACGTCTTGTGTTTTCTGCGTCAGCTTCAAAAAACGGTTTAATAGGTTTTTCCTCAGAATACACAACCTTGAGTTTCTTTATGCTGCGTTTTTTAAGTTCGCTTCGCATAGTCCTTGCCAAAGGGCACACGGTGGTTTTGTAAATGTCTGCAACTTTCAACTCGGTAGGATTTAATTTGTTACCTGTTCCCATTGAACTGATGATAGGAATACCCAAGCCTTCAGCCCGTATAACAAGCTCGATTTTTGCGCTGACAGTATCAATGGCATCCACAATATAATCAATGCCTGAAAAGGAAAAATGGTCAGCATTCTCAGGGAGATAAAAAATGTTGTGGCAAACAACCTTTGCGGATGGGTTAATCGAAAGAATGCGGGTTTTCATGGCTTCTGTCTTGCTCGTGCCGATTGTATCAACTGTTGCTATAATTTGCCGATTGAGATTTGAAGATGCTACCTTGTCGTTGTCAAAAAGGGTGAAGTTCTGTATTCCGCATCTTGCAAGAGCTTCGCACACGTGACCGCCGACACCGCCAAGACCAAAAACTGCAACGTGAGCCGATTTAAGTTTTTCCATGTTTTTTGCCCCAAGGAGCATTTCGGTTCTAATAAATGGTGAAGACATATTAACGTCGCCTTTCAGCTTAAGTTATTTTTTGTTGTTTCTGATATTTAAAAGTCTAACTACAACAGGACTTAAAATAATGTTTGTACCAAGTTCGAATAAGAAGTTTCCGCCTACAAGTACCAATATCATATAACGTGCAACATCTTCGCCAAAGCCGAGGGCGGATGCCCAAGTGGCAATGGTGTCCATAAAGAACAGCAGGCATCCTAAAAGGAAAACACCTGTATTTACCAATGGACACACAATTGCGGCAACAACAACTGCTACATAGACATTGATTTTTTCAAGGGCTTTATAAGCGACGCCCGCAAGAAACCCACAAAGTATACCCTTGATAAGAACGGTCAGAACTGTACCTACAACGTGTACTGCCAAAAAAGCAGCTGCATCGCCACTTGCCAAAACAACGATGCCGAAGACAAGTCCAAGCCATGCGCCCGTAGCGATTCCGCAACTTGCAGCACCAATTACGATAGGTACAAGTACCAGAGAGATTGAGAAAGGTCCAAGTTTAATAAATGCACCCATAAACTGCAAAATAACAACAAGTGCAGTGAGGATAGCTCCAAGGACCATGGTTTTTGTTGACATTTGTTTTTTTGTTTTCATAAAAATTCCTCCTTGCTGTCGTTCACCGAAAGGGTGATACAACGCATAAATTTTTATATTAACTCTGATGTCGACAGAGTAATATACTAACTGTTTTTCTTGTATAGAATGTTAAGACCTTTAAGCACCATATTTTCGTCAAGGGTAATTTTGTGTTTGCAGTGGCAGAGAATGGTGGAAGAAAGACCGCCAGTTCCATATACGGGAAGCTCTTCGCCAATCTCCTCACAAAAACGGTCAATCATCCCGTCGATAAGGCTTGCGTTTCCAAAAACCACACCTGATTTCATACAGTCCACGGTGTTTTTGCCAATAACAGATTTTGGTGCTTCAAGACTGATTTGCGGGAGCTGTGCAGTTCCGCTTGCCAAGGCTTTGAGCCCAATATTTACACCGGGAATAATGGAAACACCGCAAAAAGTCCCTGATTTATCAATCAACATAATTTTCGTAGCAGTGCCCATATCAATCACAAGTGATGGGCTTCCGTAAATGTGATGTGCTGCAACACAGGCGCAGATAAGGTCTGCACCAACACTTGCGGGGTTGTCACAATGTATGCCTATCCCTGTTTTTATACCCGGTTGAACCATAATAGGCTCAATGTCATAAACCAGCCGAATTGCTTTTTTGATGACTGAATTGAGGGGTGGAACAACAGAAGAGACGATTGCACCCTTGACAGATGACTTGTCCACATCGTGAAGAGCGAGAATACTGCGGATTTTGGTGGCATATTCATCCTCGGTTTTGCTTGGGTTTGTGGCAATGCGTGCAACGAATTTTAACGTATCATCACAAAAACCGCCAAGAACTATATTTGTGTTTCCGATATCAATAGCGAGAATCATAGGAAAGTTCCCCTCTCTTTCTAATTTTCAAATAGAGTATATCACTATTCCAGAAGAAAATCAATAAAAAATAACAAAAAAAGCAGTGCAACCACAAGGGGACACTGCCTTATATTTACAAAATACTATGCAGAAACTGCTTAGTTCTGGGGTCCTTTGGATTAGTAAATATTTCATCAGGACTACCCTCTTCAACGATTTTTCCGTCAGACATAAAGATTACCCGGTCAGCAACCTCACGGGCAAAGCCCATTTCGTGAGTTACAACAATCATTGTCATACCCATCTTTGCAAGCTCTTTCATAACGTCAAGAACTTCGCCAACCATTTCTGGGTCAAGGGCGGAGGTGGGTTCGTCAAACAGCATAACATCAGGACTCATCATAAGGGCTCTTACAATAGCAACACGTTGCTTCTGTCCGCCGGAAAGCTGTGCCGGATAGGCTTCGCTTCGGTCGGCAAGACCAACTCTTTCGAGAAGTGCCATTGCTTTTTCGTTTGCCTCAAACTTGTCCATTTTGAGAAGCTTTATGGGTGCAATAGTAAGATTTTTGAGGACATTCATATGTGGGAAGAGGTTGAATTGCTGGAAAACCATTCCCATTTTCTGTCTGTGAAGATTTATGTTCACCTTCGGGTCAGTGATTTCAACGCCCTCAAAGATGATTTCCCCTGAGGTGGGAACTTCTAAAAGATTGAGAGAACGGAGATAGGTAGATTTACCTGAACCTGATGGGCCAATGATAACAACAACCTCGCCTTTTTTTATACTGGCGGTAACGCCGTCAAGAGCCTTGATTGTTCCGCCGTTGTAATATTTGCAAAGGTCTTTCGTTGAAATAAGAAAATTATCGCTCATTTTTTCTCAATCTCCTTTCAAATATGCTGAGGAGCTTTGTCAAACCAACAACCATAACAAGATAAATAATTGCTACAAGCAAAATGGGGTTAATCTGGTCGTATGTAGTATTTTTTATCTGGTTTCCTGCTTTGGTCAGTTCAATGACGGCAACGTAACCCGCAACAGATGTTTCTTTAAGAAGGGCAATCATCTCGTTACCAATGGCAGGCAAAATGTTTTTGAACGCCTGAGGAAGAATAATGAGCCACATAGTCTGGACACGTGAAAAACCAAGTGAACGACCAGCTTCTGTCTGTCCTGCGTCGATTGCCATTATTCCGGAACGGATAACCTCGGCAACATATGCACCTGAGTTGATACCAAAGGTGATGACAGCCACCCATGTTCCATCCTTTGCGTTAACAAAAATGATAAAGAAAGAAATAAGGAGCTGAACAACAACAGGTGTTCCGCGGATAACTGTAAGGTAGAGGTTGCAAAGCATATCAAAAATTTTGAGTTTTTTGTTGCGGTCAGCAAAGACCTTGATGATTGCAACTATTGTGCCGATAATAACGCCGATAACAAGTGCACCGAGGGTGATTATAATTGTTTTCCCCAAACCATCGATTATTGTTTTATACCTTTCGGCAACAATGAAAGTATTATATAACGTATCAAACCATTTTAAAAGCCAATCCATAATAGTTAAAACCTTTCCTTGAAAAAAGCGGCGAAAGTGAATCGCCGCTTTTTTGTTTTAAATCTGAAAACGATTATTCAGCGTCGTAAGGAAGTTCGTATTTTTCAAAAATCTCAGCGAGCTTTCCTTCTGCTTTGAGTTCAGCAAGAGCTCCGTTAATTTCAGCGATGAGTTCATCGTTGCCAAGCTTTGTAACGATAGCATAAGCTTCTTCTGTAAGAGCCTCGTCAAGAACAACTGTCTTGCCTTCCTGCTTGCTTGAGAGTGCTCTTGCAACAGCATCGTCAATAACAACAGCGTCAACTTTGCCTGCTGTGAGAGCGCTGATAGCTTCTGCACCAGTCTTGAATGACTGAACAGAGTAGGCATTGTCAAGGAGATACTGTTCGCCGGTTGTACCTTCCTGACATGAAACAGTCTTGCCGGTGAGGTCAGATGCAGTCTTGATAGCGCTGTCAGCGTTAACTATAATAGCCTGAGATGCTGTGTAATAGTCGTCTGTGAAGCCCATATTCTGTCTTCTTTCATCTGTAGCAGTAACGCCTGCGATAGCAACATCGTATTTGCCAGTAGCAGCACCTGTGAGGGCAGCGTCAAAGTCAATGTTTGTGATTTCAAGTGTTTTGCCAAGCTTTTCTGCGATTGCGTTTGCAATATCAACGTCTGCGCCAACGATTTCTTCACCTTGGAGATATTCAAAGGGAGGGAACTCAGCATTTGTAGCCATTGTAAGTGTGTTTTCGTTTTTCGCTTCGCCGCAGCCTGCGAGACAGCAAACAGAGAGCACAAGTGCAAGTGTTAATGCGATAATCTTTTTCATAAATATGTATCCTCCTAAAAAGTATAAATTAGATATAACCATTTTAATCCATAAGTCAGGTTTTGTCAAGTGTAAAAAAGAGACCCTATAACTTTATTTTCTGTGGAATAATCTTTTCGTTGAGATTCAGAGAAAAATTTACACAACAAAAGACAGAGGCTAATAAAATAACCCCTGCCTTTGCCTAAACATTATGACACATCAACCTTTTAACTCATTATAATAGTTAAATATCTCTGTCGCAGTCTTTTTATCTGTCATAACCTTATAAACACCACCGCTTGTATGTATATGTATCCAAAATCCTTGCACAGAAATGTTACTAATCTGTTCAATCTTTATGTTAAAGTTTTGTGAGTTTAAATTTTGAATACCTTTACCTACAAATCTGTCTTTACATACATCAACATAAGTTGAGCCATTAATACAGTGTATTGCTGTCATTACTATTCCATCGCCAATCAAAAACAATCCCAAAAGCAACAGAAAAATTACACTATCACTATATGTATGTTCATTTGCGTAACAGTAGAAAGCAACAATAAATATACCAATTAAAATTGTTAAAGCAGATGAAACTATGCCTGCGTTTCTGCGTGCAGTATTAGTATTTTGAGTAGACATAATCACATTATTCATAGCATAATACCCCCTTTCCTCTTATCTTCACGCATCTATAATATTCATAGAACATATATATAATTTATCTACAAATAAAAAATGCGCCTACCGAAGCAGACGCATAAAAAACGCAAACTCCGATAGTCGCCAAACTAACTTAAATAAAGATAGGAATATTCCACAACAATACTTAATGGAGTTCGCATTTTTAACTAATCCAAAGTATTGTTACAGAAAAAGAGCATATTATTCCTATAAATAAAAATACTCCTACTTCACATTTATTAAGTTAGTTTGGCATTCTTATTATATCACTAAAATAATTAAATATCAAGATAATTTTATAAAAACCCGACACTTTTGACAATTTACACCTTTATGCCTATTAATTTTCCTAAAAAACTATGTTTTTAAGGGGTAAAATCAATAAAAAATAATAGGTTTGAAAGTCTTCCAAAAAAAAACCGACACTTATAAATGACACTTATGAAAAAGGCTCCCTTGTGTAAAGGGAGCTGTCAACGGAGTTGACTGAGGGATTGTTTGACTTCATTATCAATAAATATACATACTCCCTCAAAGTTTTTATTTATATCAAGATTTGATATCCTTATAACTTTTAATCCATATTGTTCTAAAAACTCAGTTCTAAAAGTATCTTTTTCCATTTCTTTATCAACATAATGCTGTGAGCCATCCAATTCTATAACAAGCTTTGCTTTGGCACAGTAAAAATCAACAATATATTTGCCTATAACTTTTTGTCTTATAAATATAATAGGGTATTCTCTTAAATAATCATACCAAAGGTGTTTTTCTTCTTTTGTCATATTCTTTCTCAATGCTTTTGCAAGTGGTACAATATCCTTGTTGTGTTTATAGTCCATTACAATCCCTCCGAGTTGCTTCGCAACCCACCTCCCTTTACACAAGGGAGGCTTTTGGGTAGAGCTTTCTTGTAGATTATATTATCATTTTTAATGACTTTAGTCAACACAATCAACTTTTTACAAATAATTTCATATCAACCTTAAAATCTTTTTGAGGTTTCAACGAAAGTCCGTTCCACAGAAAATCGAGTTATAGGAAAGAGACCGCATAGAAAAACTATGCGGTCTCTTTTTTTAGCTAAAATGTTTTTAATACATTCCGCCGCCTGCACCTGCCATAGCAGCTGCAGCTGCTGCGTCTGCCGCGGGGTCGGGTTTATTTGCAACAAGGCTTTCGGTTGTGAGCACCATTGATGCAACGGAAGCTGCATTCTGGAGCGCTGAACGTGTAACTTTTGTTGGGTCAACAATGCCACCTTTAAGCATATCCATATATTCTTCAGTCAAGGCGTTGTAGCCGATGCCAACTTCACTTGCTTTGATTTTGTTGACAATCACACTGCCCTCAACACCTGCATTGAATGCAATCTGACGAACAGGTTCTTCAAGAGCACGAAGAACGGTTTTTGCACCAACTTTTTCGTCACCCTCAAGTGAGTTCATAAGTGCTTCAACGGCGGGCATAGCATTGATAAATGCTGTACCACCACCTGCAACAATGCCTTCCTCAACAGCGGCACGGGTTGCAGCGAGGGCGTCTTCAATTCTGAGCTTCTTTTCTTTCATTTCAACTTCGGTAGCTGCACCAACCTTGATAACAGCAACACCGCCCGAAAGCTTTGCAAGTCTTTCCTGAAGCTTTTCGCGGTCGAAATCTGATGTAGTATCTTCAATCTGTGCTTTTATCTGGTTTACACGAGCCTTTATTGCATCTGCATCGCCTGCACCATCAACAATGATTGTGTTTTCTTTGAGAATTTTCACTTGACGTGCACGACCAAGCTGTGCAACAGTGGTTTCTTTCAAATCAAGACCGATTTCATCAGAAACAACAGTACCACCTGTGAGAATAGCAATATCTTCAAGCATAGCCTTTCTTCTGTCGCCAAAGCCGGGAGCCTTTACAGCAACGCAAGTGAATGTTCCACGAAGTTTGTTTACAATGAGAGTTGAAAGCGCTTCGCCTTCAATGTCTTCAGCAACGATAACCAATTTTTTGCCAGACTGAACGATTTGTTCAAGAAGAGGAAGGAGGTCCTGAATAGAGGAAATCTTTTTATCGGTGATGAGAATGAACGCATCATCAATAACAGCTTCCATCTTTTCGGTATCTGTCACCATATAAGGTGTGATGTAGCCTCTGTCAAACTGCATACCTTCAACAACCTCTGAATAAGTCTCGGCTGTTTTTGATTCTTCAACAGTAATAACACCGTCGCTTGTAACCTTTTCCATAGCGTCAGCAATGAGTTCGCCGATTGATTCGTCAGCAGCAGAAACAGCAGCAACTCTTGCGATGTCATCGCGACCGCTTACCTTTTTGCTGTTTTTAACAACTTCAGCTACAGCAGTTTCAACAGCCGCTGCAATACCTTTTCTTACAATCATAGGATTTGCGCCTGCAGTAACATTTTTAAGACCCTCACGAACCAATGCCTGAGCAAGAAGTGTAGCGGTTGTTGTACCATCACCTGCGATGTCGTTTGTCTTTGATGCAACTTCTTTAACAAGCTGTGCACCCATATTTTCAAAAGCATCTTCAAGCTCAATTTCCTTTGCAATAGTAACACCATCATTTGTAACAAGCGGTGCACCAAACTTTTTGTCAAGTACAACATTTCTTCCCTTGGGTCCGAGTGTTATCTTAACAGCATCTGCAAGCTGATCTACACCGGACTGAAGTGCGCGTCTTGCTTCTTCGCCGAATAAAATCTGTTTTGCCATTTTAAAATTCCTCCTTATTCTACAACAGCGAGAATGTCACTTTGTCTTACTATAATATTTTACTTGCCATCAAGCTTTACGGTAGTGCCGGCATACTGGCTTATAAGTACCTTGTCACCGATTTTAACTTCCATAGGAACTACCTTGCCGTCTACTACAGCACCGGGACCTACAGCTACAACCTGGGCAACTTGAGGCTTTTCTTTTGCACTTCCTGGGAGCACAATACCACTTTGGGTTGTTTCTTCGGATTCTACCATCTGAATTACAACTCTGTCTGCTAAGGGTTTAATAGTCATAACTTCTACTTCCTTTCAATGCGCACAAGGCACAGTTTTTATAATTTTATGTTTAGCACTCGGGTGATATGAGTGCTAAAATACAATAATAATATTACCCATTTAAGTAAAATTTTGCAAATTTCAAAAAATGCGGTTTGGGGCAATTATATCAAAATATCTCCCGTATGCTTAAAAATTCACGCGTTTTTA
>JAZNNB010000001.1:0-4482 GCA_045580025.1 Clostridia bacterium | reverse complement strand
CAGGGCAAAGTGAGTTCGAAACCATCCTCACTCAAATCAAAACTAAGGAGGCTTTTTTATGAAAAGCAAAACAAAATTTATTATTCATTCTTCCGTAATTGCTGCACTGTATACAGCACTTACCCTTTTGTCAAGCGCCCTGGGTCTTTCCAGCGGAGTTATTCAAGTGAGATTTTCAGAGGCACTAACCATTCTTCCGATTTTCACACCTGCTGCAATCCCTGGACTTTTCGCGGGCTGCATCCTCGCTAATCTCATCAGCGGCAGCGTCATCCTTGACGTAGCGTTTGGAAGTCTTGCAACCCTTTTGGGCGCAATTTTTACACGTGTTTTGCGAAAATATCGTTTTCTCGCAACCCTCCCCCCTGTTCTCGCAAATGCCACCATCGTGCCTTTTATTCTGGTTTATGGATATGGCATAACAGGGTCAATGTGGTATTTTGCCCTGACAATAGCCTTGGGCGAGATTATTTCCTGCTGCATCCTTGGCGGGTTTTTGATTACGGCGCTTCGTCGTTTTAAAAAACACCTTTTTAAATAACGACAAAATTTAACGGGGCTTTTAAAAAGCCCCGTTTTCTTTTTTCTAAAAGTCTTTGGGAAGTCCCATTCTGCTGCAATGCTCAGCAAATAAATCAATTTTTTCCTGTTTAGCATTTATCAACAGCAAAAGATTCTTTATTTCTTTTTTTCTGTTAAACAATACATCGAAAATTCTTACCACAACATATATCGGATATAAGAATTCAAACTTTTTGACAGCAGGATAAAGCAACTTCATAGACCCCATCGACGGAAAAATCCGTCTCACTGTCCTTCTTATTTTTGCACCCCAGCTGACCCTTCCGTTGTCTTTTTTTAATACGCCTGAAGCCGTGCGATTTTCATTGTTCCCAAACTCGCCGCTTTCCAATATAAAATGTGCCATCTCTAAAGTTTTGTCGTCATATTCTACGTTTTTTTCTAAAGAAAACCACATATTCGCAACATTCTTAAGAAGACCGTGAAAATCATCTATCCCAAGCTTTGATAGTTCAGCATCTATGTATTTTTCGTCAAGGTCCTCCTTTGACATAACAAAAACATCTGCCACGTGTTTAATGCCGATACCTCCACCCGCATAATGCTTTGCAATATGATTGACCATAAATATGTATGTATCTTCAGGAGACATTTCGTATACAGCCTTTTTGCCTTCACACAGGATTGCCTTGCTCCAACCGTCCATATAATATTCATAAAGCCTTCCCATGTTTGAGGGAATAAGCTCTTTGTGAAGCTCTATTACAAGCTGACTGTTTTTAAATATAATCTCGTGAAGGGTGTCGTGGTCATATTTCATCCCCAAGGACTCCATTATAGGAATTATCTCCTGAACTTTGTCCGCATCTATCAGAATGTCCGTATCCGTCATCTGCCTAAGGGCAGGAATTGGGTACTTTTTCTTTATATAAAATCCTTTAAGGGGAAGACAGCGAAGCCCTGCCTCCTCCATTTTGCCAAGGAATAGCGACACAACCCTTTCCTGTGCGGTTTCTTTGGCAACACTGATGTTGAACTCATACCGAAACTTCCCTTGCACCTCTTTGGGCAGGCTTGCCATTACCTGAGGGCAACAAGCAACAAACCCCGAGAGCCCGTGTGCTTTTGAAAAAAGGTATAACTTTTCAAAATTTATGCCCTCTGGCAAAGAAATTCGGGTTTCCCCGTTTAATACAGCTTTAATTGTATTTAAAAGGCAGATGGCTTCCTTTGACATTTTATTTCTTTTCTCCTTTTATTTTGGAAAAAATTTTTCTCACCGGAACCCGTACAAGCTCCTTTTCATAGTTGTTCATCCCCATCAGCCAAAAAGCAGCTGAATAAATGCCGGTATAGATAGCGATATTCACCCCAAGGCTCAAAAAGCTCTCACCAGGAGGGATAATCCGCATTATCCCAAGCTCCGCAATTACAGAAACCAAAATCGCAGGGAAAAACTTCAAAATTTCTCTCCAGAACTTTGGCACATCAAGGCCGATTTTTTTATAATAATACCAGTTCAAAAAGGCATTTCCCAAAATCAAAGCGACAGCTGTGCCGATAGCCGCACCGATGTAACTGTATCTCTTTATAAGCGGAATGCTTAAAAAGATATTTCCGATTGCAATAGCAAGGTTGACAACCGCAGAGACCTTATGCATATTTTTTGCCTTTTGGATTTCCACACCAATGTTTTGAATGAGAGGAATAATCCCCGGAACCATAAGAAAAAGTCCAACCACATAAGACCCCGCATATTCAGACCCTGCCCAGACGGCTATGAACTCTCTTCCAAACAAGATAAACCCTGACACTATAAGCGCAAGAACAATAAATTGAAGTCTTCCGACCCTTATGAACAGCTCTGTCAATTTTTTATTGTCGTTGTTCTCAACCACAATCATATTTATCCTTGGAATAAATAATCCTGAAATTGCCACAGAAAAATTTGTATATAAAATATTGATTTGGGCAGCAACACCATATATAGCCACCGCAATCGTACCCACAAATCTACCCAGCAAAAACTTATCAACGCTCCAATTTATACGACTAACTATTATGCTTATAAATATAAAGAAAGTGAAAACAAAAATTTCCTTAAACAATCCCATGTTAAGATTTTTAATGATAACCTTCATTTTTAAAATCTTGAAGCAGTAAAATATATTGCAAACGAGAAAAGCGAATGTAAGAATAGTAGATATCGAAACCATCCCAATCGAGCCAAGACCAAGAAGCAAGACGGGAAGCGTAATAATGGGTGTGGCACACCGATGAATAAAGTCTAAAACTCTGCTGAAGAAAAATCTTTCATTCGCTACAATATTACACTCAAAGGCACTATGCATAAAACTCATTGCAAGAGTTATAACCATAAGCATTAAAAGCACCCTGCCCGTTTCTATCTCTGCTTCTGTAAGTCCTGTGCCAAACACAAGCCTTGCATTATAAGCCAAAAAGACTCCGCACACCAAGCAAATAACAGAAATAACACCAAATACAACCAGATACATGCCGTTAAGCTGTGCAATTTTTTTATCTTGACCATTATTTTTATACTTAGAAAAAAACTTAACATAACCCGCACTGAATCCCATACTTAAAAGACTTAGATACGAAATAACCGAATAAACTAATTGATAAAGACCATATTCACTTTGTCCCAATAAACGCAGCATAATGGGCGTATATAAAAGACCCGTCAATATACTTATCATTTGCGATAAATATGACAATGCCGCCCCCACTTTGAGTTGATTTATTTTCATTTTTTACCTCATACTATACAGATTTTTGAAGAATACTTATAAAAACAAAAACTTAATTATATTTTCTATTCCAATAAACATAAAGCAGCCATCCAAAAGGAAGATTTGGAACAATCAGCTTCCAATTTTCTGATTTTTTAACTATTTCTATTACATCCATTTTTGCAAAAAAACCGTAGCAAATAAACAACCATGCCCTTTTAACACGCTCTTTGAAAGGGAACTTTTTGTGAAAGCCTACCTTTGAATTTTCCATTCCGCCAAGAGGACAGGCAATCCTTAACTTCCTACCCAATCTGCTGAGTCCGTCCGGCAAGTACTGACCAATATATATAATTTTATTTATATAAAGCATATCATACTCAAAAAATATCTTCCACCATACGTAATTTTCACCCTGAAAACACTCCCCTGCAAATACAGGAAAGGAATGTCCTCTTAAAAGCTCTGTCCTCCAGACCTCTGCTCTATCTCCTGTTACTCTTTCCCTGTATCTTAGATCTATATCATTGAAAATACCTTCTTGGGGAAACGGCATCCCTATAATTCGCTCACCGTCATACCCACGAAGAAAACACATTCCTGAAAGATTTTTTTCTTTTACCCTTGAATCGTTATCATATATGCACTGAATTGCATCACTGGTCAACTTATCATCACTGTCTACAATAAAAGTATAATAACTGTCTACTTCTTTAAAGGCAATGTTAAGCGCAGTATGCTTGCCCCCGTTTTCTTTTTTTCTGTATTCTATTTCAAAGTCACACATGCCAAGGAAACCTTTAACCAGTTCTTCCGTTCCATCAGTGCTACCGTCATCTACGATAAACCACTTGAAATCGTGATTTGTCTGATTTTTAAGGCTTTCAAAAAGCTCACCGAGATACCCCGCCCTGTTATAAGTCGGAGTGAAAACTGTTACAAGTGGATTCACAATTCATTCTCCTTTGTTAGTTATATTTGGTGAAAAACGGTATTCCATATCTGTATACCGGAATATAAAACTTAAGCTCACCGTCCGCAAACAAGTTTATATACCGGAAATATCCAAATCCACACCAAAGAACAAGCAACAGCATAATAAGGCTTTGATATTTTTTCTCTCTTATGCCACTGAGATATACAAAAATAAACCCATATGAAATAGTGAAATAGTCCTTCCAACGAGTAAGAATTTCATAATTTCTGA